>JAUXTZ010000140.1 GCA_030681095.1 Burkholderiales bacterium | reverse complement strand
GCCAGTTCCATCGCCAAAACGCGAGGGATGGATACAGATTTGTAAGATGAGTTTATCGGTTGCGCTGCGGATATCAGCAGGAAATACGGGGAAGGGCGCAGCGCGTTCCACTACCGATTTGATATAGGCAATCTCGGCCTGCTGATCGGCGGTTTGCAGTATGGTGAAGCTTTTCACCGAGCCATTGGGATTCAGCGTGACCCGCACCTCTGCGACTTGCGACCCGGCTTTGTACGCGTTGCGCTGAACCATGGCTGCGCTGCTATTCAATTTGCGAAACAAGGCTTCGAAATAGAGTTCCAAGCTTAAGGGCTCGATATTGGCAGCGCGCAAACGTTGCATGATCTCGGCCATCTCATCGTTTTTTTCATCCTGTCTCCCCAGGGTCTTTGCCATGACAAGCGCACGACGCGCCAGTTCCGTGCCTGAGGGTGGTTTGGACTGTGCACCGAGTTCGTTGAGAAAGCGATTCATCTCGTCCTTCTCGACCGTGGTCCAGGTTTTTTCCGCTTCGGCCACCCTCGGCGCGGGTTGCAATTGGGTTGCTTGGCGTCGTGTTTTTGCAGCGGGTTGTCTCGGTGCAGCTTGCGGCGGCAACGGGGGAGGGGGGGCAGCACGATCTGGTGGTGACAACCTAACATCGAGCTGAGAAGGCACGCGACTCGGGTTAGACTCAAGCACTTCACGCGGCGCGGGAAATTTGAAAAAAAGCAGCGATAGGTGAAATGCCAATGAAACGGCCAGCGCCACGAGAATGCGTTTGTTTTTAGTCGGCAACAGCAATTTCATTCCAAGGCTTTCCCGCAGACGGCCTGCATGCAAGTGGACTTTACCCACTTCATAACACAATTAATGAACAAACTATGGCCGACTATTTTTGGTAGGTTTGCGTCTGAAGCTACACAGTCCTTCCGCTGTATCAGCGTGGCGCCCCAACTGTACCTCAATTATTAAACGGCGCTTGCGGGCACTGTGGGAAGGGAAAGGTATTTCTTCCAAGGGTAAAGGTGGAGCTTCTACGACAATAATGGATTGTTATCACGTCCAATATGGAAAGTTTATGCGTCCAATATGGAATATGGCACGAGCAACCCAAGCTTTAAATGAGCGCTACGGTTTGATTGCCCCAATTCGTTGATCTGCCGGTAACGCTTAGAATCACTTATTGCTCCCCGCGCAGGTTTCACCACATTTGGCTTGAAAAGCCGACCGCGCAGAATTATCCAAAATCAACAATTACTCAAGCGGGTGAAGCCCAATTCAGGGTTCATTTCCTAGCGGCTCCACCTCATCTCTCCTCCCCGTAGTTCACTACACCCTCAAGCTGGCATGGCGTTTGCCGTAGTTTTAGCAGGCGCAGTGTTTTTTTGCGGGCGCTCCCAAAGGCGGACATCAAGGTCTTGTTTTATCGGCGTTCTGCCACGAAGGCCAGGCGATGGGTGTTGGATGCACGACAGGTCTGGCGATATTCAGAGTAAAGGCGGCACAGGATGCATGTTCTTATTACAGGCGGGGCGGGCTTCATCGGATCGCATTTGGCGGCCTACCATCTGGCCCGGGGCGACCACGTGTATGTGGTCGACAATCTGAGCACCGGTTCGCTTTCCAATATCGAGGCGTTCCGTGGCAACCCGCAATTCCGCTTCGTTGAGGCGGACATTTTGCACTGGGGCGACTTGGGTCGTGCTGTGGCCTGGGCAGACCGCATCTATCACATGGCCGCCGTGGTCGGCGTGAAGAAAGTGCTGGAAGATCCGGTGGCGGTGATGGCGACCAACATGACCGGCACCGAGAAATTGCTGCGCGCGATCCACAGCGGCGGCTGGAATCCGCAGGTGATCATCGCCTCCACCTCCGAGGTATACGGCTTCAACCCCAAGTCGAGCTTCGCTGAAACCGACGACATCGTGCTGCGATCCGGCGGACGCCTGCGCTGGGCCTATGCAGTAACCAAACTGGCGGATGAGTTTCTTGCCTTTGCTTACGCGCGCAACTATGGCCTCAACATCGTGGTAGTGCGTCTGTTCAATACCATCGGGCCGAATCAGGTCGGGCACTACGGCATGGTGGTGCCAAGTTTCATCCAACAGGCGGTGCGTAACGTGCCGCTCACGGTGTACGGCAGCGGCGAGCAGACACGCTCCTTCTGCGACGTGCGCGACACCGTGGTGGCGCTGGATCGTCTGGCCGGCTGCCCTGAAGCGTGGGGCGAAGTGGTGAACGTGGGCAACGATCAAGAAATCTCCATTCGCGGATTGGCCGAGTTGACCATTCAGCGTGCCCGTAGCGCTTCTACGATTCAATTCATTCCCTATAAAGAAGCCTACGGCGAAGAATTCGAAGACGTCACCCACCGGCGCCCCGTGCTGGACAAACTACGGGCGTTGACCGGCTTCGCGCCGGAATGGACGCTGAACGATACGCTGGACGAACTTGTTGAAAGCGCACGAGCAAAAAGGTTGCATGTGGCCTAGAATATTGGCATATGGCTACGACACCTTATTTCATCCTCAGCCCGAATACGGTGCTGAGCATCATCGGGCTGATCCACGGGCCGGATGAGACGGTTCCCGCGCCAGCAGAAGATTGGCGCAGCGCCACCGTCGATGTGGTGATTCCCGCCTTCAACGAAGAAAGCAATATCCCGCTGTGTTTGGCTTCGCTCGCGCGCCAAACCCGCAAGCCGCAGCGCATCATCCTGATCGACGACGGCAGCCAGGATCGCACCGTCGAGTATGCCAAGACCTTCTGCGAATTGAACGGCATGGCGCTGACCACGATTCATCGTGAGCACTCTATCGGCAAGACGCCCACGCTCAAACGTCAGTCGCGCGAATCGGACTCGGATGTGGAGTTCATCCTCGACGGCGACACGGTGCTGGAATCGGAAAACTACATCGATCGCATCGTGGAAGAACTCTACAAAGGCGCCGGCATCGCCAGCGCCTGCGGCACCGTGCTGCCGCTACGTAATCGCGACCGGCGCGCCATGCTCGAAACCGAGGCGCTGCAAAAATTCCTGGGCGCACATCCCGAGGCCACCATCTACCCCAAGGTGGGCTGGTTTCACCAGATGCAGCGCGGCATCACCGATTTGTATCGGGACGTGCTGTATTTCTATCTGCAAAAATTCGTCTACCACGGGCAGATGGTGTTTTTCGGCAGCATCCTCAATCCCGTTGGCTGCGCCGTGGCTTATCGTAGAGATGTGCTGAAAACCATTGTGTTCGATCGCTACGAGCCGATACTGGGCGACGATCTGACTAACTCGGAAGACATCTTCATCGGCTTCGCCATCAACGACAACGGCTACCGCAACATCCAGCTTACCGATGTTTATGCCCGCTCGCAGGAGCCGGAAGTAGGGCGCGTGCCAGGGCAGATATATCTGTGGTCCTCGTCTTTTTTGCAAAGCTGCTACTACTTCGACGAATTGATGCGCAGCCCGTTCAAGGGGCTCAAGCGCTATCGTCGCAAGCAAGAGGAACAGGCCGAACTTGAGACGGGTTTGGCAGAAAAACGTGTACATCACGAGCAATACCGCCAGCCATTCGGCATCGACTACACGCTTAAATATGGCCGCCCCATCGGCTGGGTACTGTTCATGTCGGCGTTCGAGAAAGTCGCATTTCCGACGGTGCTGCTGATCATGATCCTGCTGCAATTGTGGGAACCGCTGGCGATTACGTTCATTGCGGAAACGGCGCTCGCCACCGGTATCCTGGTCACCCTGACCAAGGGGCATCGACTGGAATATTTCTTGAAGGGATTGTTGGTGACGCCGCTGCGTTATGGTGTGCTGCTGTTTGACTTGATCACCATCGGCCGCTTTGCCGCCGATCTGTGGATCTTCCGTAACCGGCGGTGGCGCAAATGAAGCTGCGTTTAATTCTCGCATTGGCCTTTTGTTCGAACCTGGCCCTAGCCCAGTCACAGCCTGTGCCGGATGCCGGCTTGCGCGCCGAGATGCAGGGGCAATGGGCGGAAGCGGTGGAAATTTACAAACAGGCGCTCAAAGCCAATCCTGCGCAGGCGCAACTGTGGGAGCGCATCGCCGACATCCGCGCCACCCAGCTCAAGACACCGGCACGCGCAGCGGAAGCCTTGCGCGAGGCGGTGAAATACGCGCCGAAGGATGCGCGCTTGCAGCACAAGCTATCCCAGGCCTATGCCGCAGCGCAGGACAGCCCCGCCGCGCTGAGCGCCATCAAGCGCGCAGTCGAGATCGAGCCGAACAACGCGACCTATTTGCGTGCGCGCGGTGAAGTGGCCACATGGACAGGCGACTATGCCCTGGCGCTAGATAGCTTCGAGCGCGTATTGGCGATGTCGCCGACCGATGCCGAAGCTCTGCTCGGCAGCGCCCGCGCTGCCGCGCGCAGCGACAAGAAAGACAACGCCGTGCAGCGCTACCGCAGCTATCTGGCACAGCGCCCGCAAGACAAGGACGTCACGCTGGAATACATGGAACTGGAAGCGGAGCGCGGCAACACCCAGGCGGTGCAAGAATACGATGCGCTGTATCGCGCGCGCTTCGGCGAGAGTAAGGAATATTGGCTGCGCATGGCCGATGTCTATGCCTTGGGCAACAATGCCGCCGCATCGTCGGCTGCGCTGCAGGCGGCGACCCGCTTAGCACCCCAGGACCACGCCTTGTTCTACCGTCTGGCGCAGAGCTACCCCAGCGTGAAGGAATCTAAAGAAGCCGCTGCCGCCATCGAGCGTGCGGTGGAACTCGACCCGAAGAATCTGGAATACCTGCGCACTCGGGCCGACTTAGCGTCCGAGCGCAGCGACTACGCCATGGCGCTGGATAGTTACCAGCGCATCCTCGCCATTGCGCCGGATGATCCCGGCGCGCGCCTGGGCATCGCGCGCGTTCACTACTGGCGCAGCCAACTGAGTGAGTCGCAAGACGCCTATCGCGACTATCTGGCCAAGCAGCCCGGCGTGGCCACGGCTTTGATGGAATACATCGTGGTCGTCACCGAGTTGGGTGACTACGCGCTTGCGATGGAGTTGCTGGAAGATTACCGCCAGCGCTTCGGCGACAACGTCGCCTACCGCAAGCAAAAGGCGCGTGTATTGGCCTGGGCCGAGCGGCCGACGCCATCGCTGGCCATCGTGAACGAATTGGAGCCGACGCTGCGCGAAGACTACGAGCTGGGCTATACCCGCACTGTCGCCTTGCACTACGCGCATCGCCCACGCGAGGCGCTGGCGAGCCTGGCCGAAGTCACTCGCCTGCGTCCGGAGAGTAAAGAAACCACCGACCTCGCGCGCTTTATTCGCACCCCGCTGCGCTCCAATGTGACTTTCGATTACGGCTATGCTGCCGGCTCCGACGATATTTCCATCCGCCATACCGGCGTGCACGGCGAATACGTGATCAACCCCGAGACACGCCTGTTCGGCGGCGGCGATAGGCAGCAGATCAACACTCGCTCCGGCAGCGGCTTCGAAAAGCCGGATGGCGGCACTTCCATCGGCTACAACCGCGCCTGGCTGGGCATCAAGCATCGCTATTCGTCCAAGCTGGCGCTGGATGCGCAAATCGGCAGCGGCACGGCGGAAGGCAATGGCAAATTCATCTACGAATTGGGCGCCGATATGCAGCCGATCGATGAGTTGGCCATGCGCCTGTCGCGCCGGCAAGATCTGCATGCCGTATCGCCGCGCGCGGCCAAGCTCGGCATCGAACGCCGCGCCAATACGCTGGATGCGACCTGGACGCCCGACTTGCGTTACACCGTCGCCAGCCGCTTCGCCTACGACACTTTCTCCGACGGCAACGATCGCTGGGAAGCCGAACTCGCGCCGCGCCGCGCCTTCCTGCGCACGCAGCGCTTGAATCTCGACTTGGGCGTGAGCGGCCGCTGGTTCGGCTACGACCGCGATCCGGGCAACGGCTACTACGCGCCATCCCACTATGAACGCTATGCACTGACCGCCTTCACCTACTGGAAGATCAGCGACGACGACGGCGTGAGCGTGGCTTTCAGTTATGGCCCTTACAAGGACAACACCTTGTCCGGCTTCCGCACCGGCGGCGATATCGTGGCCGAAGGTTTCTTCGGCCTGTATCGCGACTGGTTCCTGGATGTGAAAGCGTCGCTTAGCAACTATGGCGGCGGCGCCACCGGCGGCTACCGTTCGCATATGTTCGAGATCAGCCTCACCCGACGCTTCTGATTAAATGAGGTAAACCCTCGGCTCTGCCGGGGGACTTCGCAAGGTTCGACCTACTACTGCGGTCGTGTAGAAAGACAAACTGAGTGCCAATATTCCCTCCCCCTGGCAGGGGGAGGGCTAGGGTGGGGGTTGAAAGTTTCGTAAGAGAATCGACATTTTTACCCCCATCCCAACCTTCCCCCTCAAGGGGGAAGGGGTGTTGTTCTGCCGCCTTCAGGTGGCCCATGGATTTATCAGCGCCTTTGAGGCGTTCGTCCAATAAGCCTCCGACTTTGCCGGAGGTAATTTAATTTTTCGTCCGGACAAGCATGACCGCAGCAATATGAAAATTTTCTTGCTGGCCCTTTCCCTGATTCTTCCCCTTGCGGCTACGGCGCAAATGCCGGTCGAGCGCGCAGTCGCGATAACCTTCGACGATCTGCCCTTCGCCTCGGTACCCACGGAGGACAACGCGGCGCTGGAGCACATGAGCGGGCGATTGTTGCAGAGCATCCAAGCGTCGCACGTGCCCACCGTGGGTTTCGTCAACGAAGCCAAGTTGTATCGCGAGGGCAATCTAGACCCGGCGCGGGTGGAATGGCTGCGCCGTTGGCTGGCGGCCGGCTTCGAGCTCGGCAACCACACCTATTCCCATCCATCGCTCAATCGTGTGCCGCTCGATGCCTTCGAGGCCGATCTGCTGCGCGGCGAAACGGTGACGCGGCCGCTGCTGCAAAGCGCAGGCCAGACCCTGCGCTGGTTTCGCCACCCCTTTCTGCATCTCGGTAAGACGCCGGAGGTGCGCGCAGCGTTCCAGGACTTTCTCACCGGGCATGGCTATCGCGCCGCGCCAGTCACCGTGAACAACTCGGAATGGATGTTTGCCGTCGCCTACGCGCGAGCGCAGGCGCAAGGCGATCAGGACAGCGCACGCCGCATCGGCGCCGCCTACGTGCCTTACATGGAGGCGGTGTTCGCGCGCACTGAGCAGTTGGCCCTCGATCTGTTCGGACGCAACATTCCCCATGTGCTGGTGCTGCATGCCAATTCGCTCAATGCCGATTATTTTGCCGCGCTGGCCGCCATGCTCAAGCAGCGCGGCTACCGTTTTATCAACCTGGATCAGGCGCTTCAGGACCGCGCCTATTTGTCATCCATGGCCTACGAAGGGAACGAGGGCGAGTCCTGGCTCGAAGGCTGGTCGCGTGCGGCGGGCCTGCGTCCGTCGCAGCAGGCGCCGGTGCCGGCGCTTGTGAAGCAGTGGGCCGGGGCCGCCGCGATTCGGGGATACTGAGGTGCGCTTGTGTAGTGTCGCCACCTCGGCCGTCTTCACCTGTGCTCTTGCGGTCGCGTTTCCTGCGTCAGCGGCCGACACGCTGCGCGACTTGGCGCAATCGGCCGGCATTCACGTTGGCGCGGCAGTGGATATTGCCACCTTGGCCAAAGATCCGGACTATGCGCGCTTGCTGGCGCGGGAATTCAATCTGCTCACGCCGGAGAATGCGATGAAATTCTCCGTCATCCACCCGGAGCGCGAGCGCTACGATTTTTCTGAAGCGGACGCGCTGCTGGCGTTTGCCCAAGTCCACGGCATGCAGGTCAACGGCCATGTGTTGGTGTGGCACCAGCAACTTCCGGATTGGCTGACGCAAGGCAATTTCAGCCGCGACGAATTAAAGACGATTCTGCATGAGCACATCCGCACGCTGGTAACGCGCTATCGCGGTCGGGTTGCCTCCTGGGATGTGGCAGCGGAAGCCGTGGCGGAAGATGGGCGCCCCCGAGAAACTTTCTGGTCGCGCGGCATCGGCGCGGATTATTTGGCCCTGGCATTTCACTGGGCGCACGAAGCCGATCCACAGGCACGATTGCGTTACAACGATTACGGCGGCGAGGGTGGCGGCGCCAAATCGGACGGTGTTTACGATCTCGTGGCCGCATTGCGCTGGCAGGGCGCGCCGATACACGGCGTGGGCCTGCAAATGCATGTCGGGATCGAGGATGCACCGCGCGCGGCGGAAGTCCGCATCAATCTGCAACGCTTGGCCGCGCTTGGGCTGGAGACGGATATTACGGAAATGGATGTGATGCTTAGGCAGCCAACGACCCGGGTGAAGTTGCGCGCACAGGCTGGGATATACCGCGATATGTCGCAAGCGAGCTAGGCCGTAGCGCACTGCCGCAGCTTTTCCACCTGGGGTGCTACCGACCGCTATTCATGGATACCGGAGTTTTTCGCGGGGCAGGGTGCGGCGCTGCTGTTTGATGAGCACTATCGCCCAAAGCCGGCGTATCACAGCATCCGGCGTGTACTTAAATCAACCATCGAAAATAGACCGTAAGCACCGCAGCCTATTCCACCGTCACGGATTTGGCTAAGTTGCGCGGCTTGTCTACGTCGGTGCCCTTCTGCAACGCGGCGTGGTAGGCCAGCAATTGCACCGGGATAGCATGCACGATGGGCGACAGCACGCCCGCATTGCGCGGGGTGCTGATCACATGCACCCCTTCGGATTCCACAAAGTGGCTATCCAGATCGGCGAACACATACAGCTCCCCGCCCCGAGCGCGCACTTCCTGCATGTTGGATTTCACTTTTTCCAATAGCGCATCGTTGGGGGCGATCACCACCACCGGCATGTCGCTGTCCACCAAGGCCAGCGGTCCATGCTTCAATTCGCCCGCTGGGTAGGCCTCAGCGTGGATGTAGGAAATCTCTTTCAGCTTTAGCGCGCCTTCAAGCGCAATCGGGTAATGCAGCCCGCGCCCCAGGAACAAGGCATGCTGCTTTGTACTGAAGCGCTCCGCCCAGAGTTTGATTTGCGGCTCCAGATTGAGCGCATGCTGCACGCTGCCCGGCAGATGGCGTAGCGCGTTGAGGTAAGCGGCCTCCTGCTCGGTGCTCAGGCGTCCCCGCAACTTGGCGAGCGTCGCGGTCAAGGCAAACAACGCGACCAATTGCGTGGTGAAGGCCTTGGTCGAAGCCACGCCGATTTCCGCACCGGCGCGGGTATGGAAGGTGAGTCGTGAGGCGCGCGGAATGGCGCTCTCCTGCACGTTGCAGATGGCGAGCGTCAACGTTTGTCCGAGCGATTGGGCGTGCTTCAAGGCTTCCATGGTGTCGAGGGTTTCGCCCGACTGCGAGATGGTCACGATGAGATGTTTGGGATTGGCCACCACATTGCGATAACGATATTCGCTGGCAACCTCGGCTTGGCAAGGAATACCGGCGATATCTTCCAGCCAGTAGCGGGCAACGGAGGCGGCATAGTAACTGGTGCCGCAAGCAAGAATTTGCACGCCTTCTACTTGTTCCAGGATTTCTTGTGCACCCGCGCCAAATAGCGATGGCGAAAAGCCCTGCTCCAGGATGGGTGCGATGGTGTCGGAAATCGCTTTCGGTTGCTCGTGAATTTCCTTATGCATGAAGTGGCGGTAGGGGCCGAGTTCGAGCGAGGCCAGCGAGACATCGCTCACATGCTCTTTGCGCACAACCAGCGCGCCGCTGCGGTCATGTATCGTTACGCCGTCACGCACGAGTTGTGCGACGTCGCCATCTTCCAGATACATCACGCGCCGCGTGCTGGACAGCACGGCCGAAACGTCGGAGGCGGCGAAGTTTTCGCCATCGCCGATGCCGATCAACAAGGGGCAGCCCATGCGCGCCACGATCATCAAATCCGGCTGGTCGAGTGCGATCACCGCGATCGCATACGCGCCGAGCAACTCGCGCACCGCGGTTTCTACCGCGGTGTATAGATTGCGGGTTTGCAGATAATGACGATGCACCAGATGCGCGATGACTTCGGTATCGGTCTGCGATTCAAAGCGATAGCCGAGTAACTTGAGTTCGGCGCGTTTCACTTCGTGGTTTTCGATAATGCCGTTATGCACCACGGCGATCAATTCGCCGGAAACATGCGGATGCGCATTCATTTCGGTCACGCCGCCATGCGTCGCCCAGCGCGTGTGGCCGATGCCTACTTGGCCGGTGAGTCCTTCGGCCGTAGCGGCGGATTCCATTTCCGCCACGCGCCCGACACGCCGCACGCGTTTAATTTCGCCATTAATCACGGCCACACCCGCCGAGTCATAGCCGCGATATTCCAGACGGCGCAAGCCTTCGAGCAACATCGGCACAACATTGCGATTGGCGATCGCACCAACGATTCCACACATTTTAGGTCTCCGTCGATGGCCAATCGTTAAAAGGAAAAGATATTTCTTCCGAGGCAAAGGTTAGGAAATATACGATCTGTTGTAAATAGCGTCCCAGGCTGCGGCCAAATGAAAGCAATCGAGTATTGGGCGCATCGTTGATTAAGCTCATCACGAATTGAATGACGGTTACGACGAGTATCAAGGTGACGCTCACATGCAGTGCCAGGCTCATCAGTAGCATGAAAAAGGCGCGAGCCCAGATATTGCGCTTAGTGTCGTGGTTCATGGTTTGATCCTGACTCATAGATAGTTTCTCCTAATATTGTGTCGACCCGCAGCGGCCACTGATGGCACGGCGCATAACTTGTTTTTATTGTAGTCTCTCTTACCAAAACTAGATCGGCTTGATTCCCCGCAAATATCATGAACCAAGGCATCACCGGATTTCATCTCGACGAGCACAACGATTGGGTTGCCGAGCTTGCGTGCGGGCACAATCAGCATGTGCGTCACCATCCGCCGTGGACCAGTCGCCCTTGGGTGGTGACGCCCGAGGGGCGCGCGAAGATGCGCGGGCAAATGCTGGCTTGCAAGAAATGCGACGAGGGTGCACCGCCGGATCGGCCTACGGGTGGGGTTTTATTGTCTATATAGAGAATAGGCTCACCCTGTCTGCAGGGCTTGGGTGAGTGGCCATTCAACCACAAGGAGCATCGAAATGGATGAGGTGAATCTCTACTGGACGATTCTGGTTGCCTTGATCAGTGCGGGATGGATAGTCACTACTTTTATCCGAGACCGTATATCGCAATCGCTTGCCTTAAGCAGTGCGCTGACATCGCGCCTAATGGAATACGACCGTCTTAACCTTGAGAACCCAGATATTCAAAAATACATCTCTCAACACTCCGCGAAAGCGGAAGAATATTTCCGCAGTGAGCAGGTTTTAGATGAAGACCTTTTTTACAAGGCAAAGACACTCGTTTACAACCAACTCAACCTATTTGACGAGATATTGTCGATGTCGTCAAAGCCCAGCAATAGTTGGGCTTTTCTAAGACCTGCGGAGTTGGTTGAAAAGGCGGATTGGGAGGAATATATCAGAGAGAAATTGCGTCATCCTTTTTACCGGTCAATCCTGTTACACGAGAAGCATATTTATGGCGCTTCGTTACGTGAGTTTTGGGTCAGCAATCAATCCCTGATTGAATCGAAACCTGCTGATCCCTTTATCTGGTGACGCAGGCAAGCCAAAGGCGCTACTCAGCGCATCCGCCGCAAACGAAACAGCCCATTGGTATCGCTATCGCTGGTGAAATACAGCGCGCCGTCCGGCCCGATGGCCACGCCCACCGGCCGCGCCCAGCGTTGGCCATCGGGTGATTGAAAGCCGGTGATCAAGTCATCCACGCGTATCGCTTTTGTATTTTGAAAACGCACCGCCACCAACTTCGGTGGGCGGCGGCTGGCGATACCGCCGCCAGACGGTGTGCCCCATGAACCGCGCAGGGCGACGATGGCATCCAGCGCCAGCCGCTCATCCATCGCTCCCGCCGGCACAAACGCCACCCCCATCGGCGCGTTGCGCGCGGGGAAAGTGGCTACCGGCGCATTCGCTTCATGCATTGGACGCGGCGGCGCGCGCGAAATACATTCGTCGCGCCGTATTTGTTTGCCGTCGAACTGAAACCACGGCATGCCGTGAAACGAACCCGGCGTGAGCCGGCTAAAATATTCCGGCGGCTGATCGAAACCCTGGTGGTCGGGTCCGTTGTTGCTAGCGAACATCACGCCCGTCTGCGGCTGCCAGTCGAACCCGACCGGGTTGCGCAGTCCCGAGGCAAACGTCTCCCAGCGCGCCTTGCCGCCGTCTTCGCGCAATACCAGTACCCCGCCGCGCTGGTCTTCAAACGCATATTTCTCACCCAGATAGTCGTCGCTGCAATTGCCGCGAATGCCTAAGCTCACGTACACCCGCCCATCGGGCCCCACCCGTACTGTGCGGCTGTTGTGCCCGCCACCGCCTGGCAAGGCGGCGAGCAGCGTGACTGCACTCGCCGCTAATTTCGCTTGCCCAGGCTGGTAGGGCGCGCGATAGAGGCCATCTGTCTGGGCGATCAGGATTTCGTTTGGGCGCAACGCCACGCTGTGCGGATATTGATTCAACTGCACCAGCACTTCAGGCTTGGTATAGGGCGGGGGCAAGCGATACACCTTGCCGGATTGGGAGCCGATAAACAAATCGCCGTTTGCGGCAAAGGTGAGCAGGCGCGGCGCATCCAATTTGCTGAGTAACTCCAAGCGGTAGCCCTTGGGCACACGCGCCGTTTGGCGCGCGCCATCCAGCGTCAGCGTCTGTTCTTCATAAGCCAGCGCATCCGTGTTCGCGCGTGCTGGCGCGAACACAAAGCACAGCAAGAAAATAAAACCGGAATTTTTCAGCATTTTATATGCATCGCTAGGATGCTTCCTGCGGCACGACCGCTGGCGCCGCATCGTCGCTCGCCAGCTTGAGCGGTCCTGTGCCCGAAAAGCGATCGAGGTAGAGGTAGATCACCGGCGTGATGAAAAGGGTGATCACTTGCGAGAACAGCAAGCCACCCACCACGGCGAGGCCCAGCGGCTGGCGCAGCTCGGCGCCCGCGCCAAAGCCCAGCGCGATGGGCAGGGCGCCCATCAGTGCCGCCGAAGTAGTCATCATGATGGGCCGGAAACGCAGCAGACAGGCGGTGCGGATTGCCTCATACGGGGCCATGCCGCCGTTGCGCTGCGCGTCCAGTGCGAAGTCGATCATCATGATGGCGTTTTTCTTGACGATGCCGATCAGCATCAGGATGCCGATCATGGCGATGATCGATAACTCCATGTTGAATAGCCACAAGGTTGCCAGTGCGCCCACCGCAGCCGAGGGCAGGCCGGACAGAATGGTGAGCGGATGGATATAGCTTTCGTAGAGTACGCCGAGCAGTACGTAAATCACCAACAGCGCGGCAACGATCAGCACCGTCTGGCTGGTCTGCGACGACTGGAATGCCGCCGCATCGCCGCCGTAGCTGGTGAGTATGCTCGCGGGTAGATTCAGCTCATGCTTATACTGCTCAATGCGATCGGATGCGTCACCCAGTGCCGCGCCGGGCGCCAGATTAAAAGAAATCGTCAGCGCGGCAAGCTGCCCCGCGTGGTTGATTGCAACCGGCCCGACTTCGCGTTCGACGGTCGCCACGCTGGATAAGGGGATCAGCGCGCCATTTTTCGTGCGCACATGGATTTTGCCGAAGGCGCTCTCGTCGGTGCGGTCCTGATCGGCGACTTGCATGATCACCTGGAAGCTATCGCTCGACGTGTAGATGGTCGAGACCTGGCGCTCGCCGAAAGCGCTATACAGCGCGGAACGGATGTCTGCGATCTGAATGCCCAGCAGATTGGCTTTGTCACGATCGATATTGAGGCGCGCCTGCAGGCCTTTCAGTTGCGCGTCACTGGTGACATCGCGGAACAGAGCTTCCTCGTTCATGCGCGCCATCAGGGCATCCGCCGCCGTGCGCAGCTCTTCGGCGCGTACGCTGCGCATGACGTACTGATAGCGGCTCTTGCTGGTGCGGCCGCCGAGCCTCAGGTTCTGAATCGGATTGATGAAGACTTTGACACCGGTAATCGAGCGCACCTCACGCCGCAGGTTTTCGATTACCTTTTCAATCGGCGGGCGTTCGCTGCGAGGCTTGAGCGCCATGAACAGGCGTCCGCTGTTGCTGTCGTTGGCATTGACGATGAGGGTATCGACGGCAGGGTTGGCGCGGATCACTTCCCCCGTGCGTTGCAACAATTCAGCCATGGCGGGAAAGGAAATATCCTCGACCGCTTCTACCGTGATAATGGCCTGGCCGATATCCTCATTGGGGAAAAACCCCTTGGGCAAGATCGTGAATAGCACGGCGGTAGCGACGAAAGTGCCGAGCGCAATCCCCAGCACCACACGGCGGTGGCGCAATGCCCAATCCAGCCTGCGCTCGTAGGCCGCCAGCACAGCGATAAAACCACGCTCGAACCAAGCGGTCCAACGCAGGCTACGGCCTTCGGTCTGCTCGTGGGCCAGATAGCGGCTGGCCATCAGCGGAATCAGCGTGAGCGATACGACCGCCGACACCAATACGGAAATCCCCAGCACCGCCGCGAACTCGTGGAACAGCAAGCCGATGACGCCGGGCATGAAGAAAATAGGAATGAATACCGCGACCAGCGAAAGTGAAATCGAAATAATGGTAAAGCTGATCTCCTTCGACCCTTGCAGCGCAGCCTGTAGCCGCGGCATGCCGTTCTCGACATGGCGTGCGATGTTCTCCAGCACCACGATGGCATCGTCCACCACCAACCCGACGGCAATGGTGATGGCGAGCAGTGAAATATTATCCATGCTGTAGCCGAAGACTTGCATCAGCGCCACGGTTCCCAGCAGCGAAATCGGCAGCGACAGCGCCGGTATGAACGTGGCCGAGGCCTTACGCAGGAACAGATATATCACCAGCACGACGAGCACAATGGTGATCGCCAGCGTGACCTGCACGTCGTGGATCGCGTTGCGGATCGACACCGAACGATCATTGCGCAGCTTGAGCTGAACCGATGATGGCATCTGGGCGATGAGTCCGGGGATCGCCGCCTTGATCGCATCTACCGTGGCCACGGTATTGGCGCCCGGCTGGCGCTGCACCGACAGGGTGATGGCGCGTTCACCGTTGGCCCAGCTTGCGGTCTTGATCGACTCCACGCTGTCTTCCACCGCCGCCACTTCGGATAGTCGCACTGGTGCGCCATCCGGCGCGGTCGCCACAATCAGATTTGCAAACGCCGCCGCGTTTTTGAGCTGACGGTTGGCCTGGATGGTGAGCGTCTGGCGCGGCCCTTCCAGCGTGCCGATGGGGGAGTTGGCGTTAGCACTGCGCAGCGCGTTGCCAATGTCGTCAATGGTCAAGTTGCGCGCCGCCAATGCTTCCGGATTCACGCGCACGCGCACCGCATATTTTTTCTGACCGTTGATCTGTACCTGCGCCACACCGGGCAGCGTAGACAGCACGGGCGCAATGAGATTGTCGGCGAAGCTGTTCAGCTCCGAGAGCGGCATCGAAGGCGAGGTCAGGGAAAGAAAAATAATCGGTGCGTCGGCGGGGTTGACCTTGCGATAAGACGGCGGCGAGGTCATCTCCGTCGGCAGGGCGCGTTGCGCGCGCAGCAGTGCCGCTTGCACGTCAATGGCGGCGCTGTTGATATCGAGACCCTGATCGAATTCGAGCGTGATGGAGGTGTTGCCCAGGGTGCTGGTCGAGTTAATGACCGACAGGCCGGAGATGGTGGAAAACTGCCGCTCTAGCGGCGTGGCCACCGAAGAGGCCATGGTCTCGGGGCTGGCGCCCGGCAGCGATGCGCTGACCGAGATGGTTGGTGAGTCGTAGCTCGGTAGTGCGGCGATCGGGATTTGACCGTAGGCGAGAATACCGGCTACCACGGCCGAAACCGATAGCAGCACCGTCATGACCGGACGGCGGATACAGATTTCGGAAAGGTTCATTGTTCTGGCGCGCGCTTGGATGGCGCGTCGGTCTGGTCAGCCTTTTTCTTTTGTTTTTTGCCAGCCTCGGCGGCACCGGCTTTGGCCTCGGTCACGACACTACCCGGTTTGAGATTCTGTGCGCCCTCCACGACTACGCGCGCGCCCGGTGTGACGCCTTCGATGATGGCAAGCCCATCCTGAATCAGGCGCACATTGACCGGCACCGACGCGACCTTGTTGTCTTTCCCGATCACGTACAAAAATTTCTTTTCCGGGCCGGTTTGTACTGCCTGCACAGGAACCGTGAGGGCGTTGGCCAGCGTACGCGGCGCAAGGGATACGGTGACGAACATGCCCGGCCAGAGACGGTTGTCTGCATTTTGAAATTCGGCCTTGAGACGAATGGTGCCGCTTGCCGTATCCACCGCATTGTCGACGAATATCAATTTACCCTTTGTCGCTTCCTGCCCGGTCGATTCGAGCGTTGCGCTGACGGGTATTTCGCCTTTGGCAAACACCTGTTGCAAAGCCGCAAGCTCGGCTTCAGGCAACGTGAAACTGACATTTATCGGATCAATCTGCGTGATACTTACCAGCGCGGCGCCGTTCGGTTGCACCAGGCTACCCGGATAGATCGGAATGGCCCCGGTGCGCCCGTCGATGGGCGCGGTGATCTCACCGAAACTGCGCGCCACGCGACTCGTTTCCACAGCCGCCTGATTGACCGCAAGCTGGCCGCGCAAGCCATCGACCTGGTTCTGCGCCGTATCGAGTGCAGCCTGTGAAATGAATTTCTGCCGGAACAATTCGCGCTGACGTTCGAAGTTGCGCTCAGCGTTCGTCAGGTCGGCACGGTCCTTGACCAGTTGTGCCTCGGCCTTGCTGAGATTGGCGGCCTCGGTGCGCGTATCGAGCGTGAACAAGTGGTCGCCACGGCGCACGAACTGACCTTCTTTGATGTGCACGGCTTTGATGGTGGCGCTGATTTGCGGACGCACCTCAACCGATTGGAGGGCGGAGACCGTGCCTTTGGCCGTGAGTCTGACTGACACATCGGTCTGTGCAACCACGGCGCTTACCACTTGCTCCGATACCGCTTTCTTTCCCTTGGTGTTGGGCGTGGCGCCCTGGGCGCGCCAGATCCAGATGCCGACCACTAACGCAAGCAGCAGCATGCCGGCCATCACAATCCACATGCGCCGTTTGGGTTGCACTACGGGTTTTGCTTGAGAAACACCTTGCATCAAAGAACCTCGACTGAATCTGTTTTCGAACTAGGGGTAGTAGGGCGATATTGTAGCTTGCAAACCGTATGTGCCGCCTTGCGCAGCGACAAGGCTTTTTCCAGCATGAACCATGCTACGAACCCTGATGTTGAGCCTAAGTTCCTTAACGCTTCTGCTATAAATAAGTTACAAGATAAAAATTGCACAACCCGCCCAGTGGGGTACAAATAGTCAGGAGTGAAACCATGATCCGTAATTCAATCGATGTTGCCAGCCGTGTCAGTCCAAGATTGTCGGCGCTGCTCGATAGCCGGCTTAATGACCCGGATATCGAGCAACCCATCACGCTCTCAAACGTACGCCACTTTCTCGCCGATCTGTTGCCTGCCGATTTCAAGGAGGCGGAGCGCATGCATCACTTCGATGTCGACGTATCGATGCTCGACGAACTGGATGGGCTGATCGAGGAATATGGCGAATCTGCTTTTGCCCTCGATTTTGTGCCGACCAATGCCAGCGAGCCGCTGTCGCGCGTGATCGAGGCGGTGGTCAACGACGAAAACCGCGAAAACCCGCCTACGCTTGCTACGGTCAGGGACGCCCTGGTAAATGGTCTGGGCGCGCATCTGGTGGGCGAAGGCGTGTTGGACGAGGACGAGGACGACACGCTGTTGTCGGAGATAGACGCGCTGATCGAGCATTTTGGCGCCGATACCCTGGCAGAGGGGTTGGTGCGCTACGAGTAGCTAACCCGCTTTCTGCCGGCGCCGAAATGACGCCGGGGAATTAAACCACATCCTGGATTTTTAACG
>JAUXTZ010000023.1 GCA_030681095.1 Burkholderiales bacterium | reverse complement strand
AAGAAGGTTGAAGAACGCCCGCTGTTCAAGACGCTGGACGATGTCAGCTTTTCCATCGAGCCCGGCGAAGTGGTCGGCATCATCAAATCACCGTTGCCGCATAAAGCTGTTATTCGACCAAAATCTCTCGCCGCGCCCGGTTACCAAGTTGGCCGCTCATTACTCAGCCGCGAAAACCGAGAATCGGTTGACCCAATTGACCCACTTTTCCATGATCGGCATGTAGTGCGAAATCAACCATGAAACCATCTGAAGCGCTTGAAGCAAATCGCCAGGCTGTGCGCCAAGCGGTACGGCAATTCAAGACCGAAAATCCTCGCCTGTTCGGTTCTGCCCTGCATGGCAACGATCGCGAAGATAGCGATCTCGACTTGCTGGTTGATCCGCTTCCGGGGGTAACGCTGTTCGACCTTGGCGGGCTTCAAATCGAACTGGAAGAACTGCTGGGCGTACCGGTTGATCTTCTGACTCCGGGAGACCTCCCGCCGAAGTTCCGGGATGCGGTTCTGTCGGAGGCCAAACCGGTATGAACGATAACCGCCTGATTGACTACCTCGGCCACATGCTGGAAGCCGCGCGGCTTGCATACTCCTACGTCGAAGGTCTGGACAAGAATGATTTCATTGCCGACACGCGCACGCAGCAGGCCGTCATCCTGAACATCATCGTCATCGGCGAGGCTGCCACCAAACTCGCCAAGGATTACCCTGAGTTTATTGGTCGCCATCCTGACGTGCCGTGGCGTAGCATGAAGGGCATGCGCAACCGGATAGCGCATGGTTACTTCGACATCAACCTCGACATCGTATGGGACACGGTGCAAACGGCGCTGCCGCCGCTTATGGAACGCCTGACGGCAATTCGTAATGAATTGGCAAACGGCAGTGACCGTGAGATAGAGTCATGAAACTGTTTGGCATTATTCTTGCTGTTATTTTGAATCGACCAGCCGAGCACCCAACGCCCATAAGGCGCCCAGCAAGAAAAACAAAGCCTGCAAACCACTATTTGCTAACAACCCACTACCCGCTATCCGCTAACAACTAACCCCATGCCCATCATCGAAGTCGACCACCTCACCAAGGAATACCGCCTCGGCGCCAAGCAAGGCCTCAAGCAGACCCTGCTCAACACCGCCGCCCGCCTGACTGGTAAAAAAGTTGAGGAGCGCCCGCTATTCAAGGCGCTGGACGATGTCAGCTTTTCCATCGAACCCGGCGAAGTGGTCGGCATCATCGGCCACAACGGCGCGGGCAAGAGCACACTGCTCAAAATGCTAGCGCGAATCAGCACCCCCACCAGCGGTTCGGTCAAGGTCGATGGCCGCATCGCCCCCCTGATCGAAGTCGGCGCCGGCTTTGTGCCCGACTTCACCGGGCGCGAAAACGTCTACCTCAATGCCGCCATCCTCGGCATGTCGCGCCAGGAAATCGACCGCAAGTTCGACGAGATCGTCGACTTTGCCGAGATGGCGGAATTCATCGACACCCCGGTCAAGCGCTATAGTTCGGGCATGCAGGTCAAGCTCGCGTTTGCCGTGGCCACCAGTATCGAATCCGAAATCCTCATCGTGGACGAAGTGCTGGCAGTGGGCGACCTGGCGTTCCAGCGCAAGTGCTTTGAGCGAATGGAAGATGTCATTCGACGGCAAGGTAGAACCGTCTTGTTAGTCAGCCACAATATTCGGCAAGTTGAGAGGATGTGCTCCCGAGTAATACTCATGAGCCATGGAACAATTCTCCAAGACGGCAGCCCGCACGCCACTTGTGATCATTTCTACCAGCTCAGCAATCAATCTATCCACGACCAAAAAGCCAAAGACAGTTCAAAGCGAATAATCTCTTCTGGCGAAGTGCAAAATATAGAAGTTTCGGTGCTGGATCAACAAGGCAACTCAACCGATTCTCTGGTGGAGGGAAGCGCCTTACACATAAGAATACGATTCTCACTCAACCAGCCATTGTCCAATCCTGAATTTCACGTCGGCACACACACAACAGATTTTGTTTATCTCACCGGTGAGTCCACTGCAGTGCTTGGCCAATCCCTTGAGTTCACAGCAGGTGACCATGAAATCGAGCAGGTCATACCTGTCTACCCCCTAGTACCCGGCACTTATGGCATCCGATTTGCTGTCATAGACCAGCGTGGTCGCGTTGCATTTCATGGAGAGAGCCTCAGGTTCTTCAACGTAACGGCAAAATCCATGGATACCCCACTGCAGGATGAGCTTCGCCTCGTAGCCGTGCCTGTGCAGTGGATGTTGCAAGGCGCAAACTATTCCTATGCGTGATCTAATTTGCTATCTACCCGCATGAAGCCGCATTCAATGCAAGAGGTGATCCCTGTCAGCATTTGTATACCCACATATAACGGTGCACGCTATCTTGAAGCCTGTTTGGACAGCGTATTAAGCCAAACATACAAGAATATTGAGATACTGGTGGTGGATGATGGATCGACAGATTCCACCGTTGAAGTCCTTGAGCGTTACGCAACCATCGATCAACGAATCCGTCTGGTTCGCAACAAAAAAAATCTTGGTCTGGTGGGCAACTGGAACCGCTGTGTGGAACTTGCCAAGGGGGAATGGATCAAGTTTGTTTTTCAGGATGACTTGATTGCGCCGGCGTGCCTGGAGCGCATGTTAGCCGCAGCTCAACCTGGCAGTTCGCTTGTCTTCTGCCGCCGCGATTTCATCTTTGAAGAGGGCACGACACCGTCTGCCAGAAACGCCTATCTGGAAGGAAAGTCGCTGGTAGCGCTACTTTTCCCGGACGACACCCTCGTATCCGCACGGCAATTTTCGGAGATGGTGCTGAACAACATGGAGAGAAACCTTATTGGCGAACCCACCGTGGTGATGCTGCATAGGCGGGTGTTCCAGCAGTTTGGCAGTTTCAATTCCCATCTTATTGTGTCATGTGACACGGAGTACTGGATTCGGGTTGGTATTCATACGGGGGTTGTCCCCGTACCGGAGGTGCTTGCAAGTTTTCGTGTTCATGACGATTCCGTCAGCGCTCAAAGCCTTGCCAAACGGGAATACCGAATGAACGTGCTGGATGAGATCGCCGTGTTGCATGAAGTTGTGTTTAATCCAGCTTACCAGCCGATACGAGAAGTTGCTGCTGAAAGTGGTATTGACCTGACGCGCCAATTCAGAAAAAAAGCGCTATGGGCATACGGGCTTGCAAAGCAGGCCGAAAGAGATGAAAAGCACCCAGATAATTCTTTGATGAATGAGTGGAGAGAGGTCGCACCCCATTTTAAGGGGCTTTCTCCAATTCCACTTCGATATAGCGTGCAACGCCAAGGACGCTTGCTTAAATACCAGCTTCGCTCGCTGCTAGGATTGAAACAAACTGAACAATAGCAAGCCCGATAAGAATTTTGAAGGGTAAGGAATGTGTCCAACTATAAGAAAGATCAAGTTAAATGAACCATAAGGCAAGGGTGATTGCTTTCCACCTCCCCCAATACCATCCAACTCCAGAGAATGACCTGTGGTGGGGAAAGGGGTTTACCGAGTGGACCAACACGGCCAAGGCAAAGCCCCTCTATCACGGCCATATGCAGCCCCGCGTTCCGGCTGATCTGGGGTTTTATGATTTACGCCTGCCCGAGGCGCGCCATGCCCAGGCCGAGCTGGCGCGAGAATACGGAATCGAAGGTTTTTGCTATTACCACTATTGGTTTGGTGGAAGACGCATCCTGGAACGCCCTGTCAACGAAATACTCGGCAGCGGCGAACCTGATTTCCCTTTCTGCCTGTGCTGGGCCAACCATAGCTGGAGTTCGGTGTGGGATGGCACCAACAAGAGCCTGATCGAACAGACCTATCCGGGCATGGACGATCACCGGGCACATTTCGACTGGTTGTTGAAGGCCTTTACTGATCCGCGCTACATCACGATTGACGGCAAACCGGTATTTTTGATTTATCGCCCGGACGACATTCCCGACATCCAGAAGATGGTTGACCTTTGGCGCGAGCGTGCGGTCGCCGCGGGCTTGCCGGGTTTGTATTTAATCGGCGTTTCCCATCGCGATGAAAAATGGGACCCGCGATCCCTCGGTCTGGATGCCTGCGTGATGCAAGCCTTGCCTACGAGAAACGGGCGTATCCCCCGCCGCTATTTCATGACCAAGCTGAAGCTGGCCCTGCAAAATAAAAAATCCGAGTTGACCATCTGGGATTATGAGGAGTTCATGCCCAGCCTGCTGCGTAGCAACAAGGTCGATTTCGACGATTACCCTGTAGCCATTCCTTGTTGGGACAATACTCCGCGCTCGGGTATGCGCGGTGTGGTTTTGCACAACTCCACCCCGGAACTGTTTCGCCAACATTTACGCCAGTCCATCGGACGCGTAGCTGCGCGCCCCCCGCAAAAGCAAATCGTATTCCTGAAGGCGTGGAATGAATGGGCCGAAGGCAATTATGTCGAGCCCGACCAAAAATGGGGCCGGGCTTATCTGGATGTCATCAAGCAAGAGCTTGACCACACCCCAAAAAAATAAAGTTCCCCATGATGGCCTCGGCTCTCATTGTCATCGCCACTAGGAGGAAGCAAGCATGCCCACGTTAGTTGAACAAATTAAACACAGATACTGGAGTGGTCGTGAATGTTTCATTACATGGATGCGGCGCAACCGCCCAGCAGTGATACAAAGAAACCTCTCTCTGCGAATGCGCGCCTGGCGTCAACCCATTTTCGAAATGGAGGGTGTACGACTTCGCCGCAGCCCATTCCTTTCTGTCCCAATATTGGAATCCTTCGAGTCCGACATCTATGAGAAGCCTGAGGCGCGAATAGTCCAACATGCATTGAAGCCGAACGATATCGTTCTGGAACTGGGCACCGGCTTGGGCTTTATCTCGGCTCTTTGCGCCAAAAATGTAGGCAGCGAACGTGTCTATACCTTTGAAGCCAATCCGGCACTGGAGTCCGTCATCCAGGAAAACTACCGGCTTAATGAGGTATCACCTCATCTCGAAATCTGTCTGCTGGGCGAGACGGTCGGAGAAATTACGTTCTATCTTATGAAAAGTTTCTGGAGTTCCACTACAGTCAAGCGGTATCCAGGTGCAAAGCCCGTCCAGGTGCCGATGAAGAGCTTCAATGACGAAGTACAGCGCATCCGGCCGAATTTCCTGATAATTGATATCGAGGGAGGCGAAATTGACTTCATCCATTACGCCAGCCTGAACGGCATAAGCAAGGTCTGTATTGAACTGCATCCACACGTCATTGGTATGGTCGCCGTAGCCGAGGTTGTGGATTTCTTTGTCTCCCAAGGCTTCCAAGAAGTGGCCGCGATTTCAGACGACGAACACAAGCTATATCAGCGCGAGCCCGTTACAATCGCTGCCATCAATGTGGATTGATCCATTTTCGCGGCTCATATACCGCCACGCCGATCAGCACGGCCCGGTCATGTTCATGTACCACTCGGTCACCCGATAGCACTATGCCTGATCAGCCTACCGTCTCAATCATCATGCCCTGTCTCAATGGCGAGCAGCACATTCAGACTGCCATAGGAAGTGTGCTGGCACAAACTTTCAACGATTTTGAACTCATCGTGGTGGACAACGGCTCCACTGATCGCACGCCAGAAATCCTTGGCTCAATTAACGACCCCCGCCTCAAGGTGCTTACCCTGCCGGAACGCGGCGTGAGCCGGGCACGCAACCTGGGGTTGAGGAAAGCGCGTGGCGCCTTCATCGCTTTTCTCGACAGCGACGATACCTGGAACACTGAATTTCTGGAGAAAATGCACTCGGTGCTGGTTTCTGATTCTAAGGCCATGCTCGCCTATTGCGGTTGGCAAAACCTGGGATTGCCCAGGCCGCGTGGCGAGCCGTTCATCCCGCCCGATTACGAAACGCCGGACAAGGCCGCCGCCCTGCTGGAGGGCTGCCGCTGGCCCATCCACGCCTGCCTCACCCGGCGCACCACCATTGTGGCGGCAGGCGGGTTCAACGCCCAACTCACCATCGCCGAGGATTATCTGCTCTGGCTTGAGTGTTCGGCACAAGGTAAATTGATACGCGTACCCGAGGTTCTTGCGCAATACCATCACCACGGCGGCGAACAGGCAACGCACAACCGCGCACTGGCGGCAATCGATACATTTCGGGCCAAGCAGTTTTTTCTGCAACGCCATCCCGATCTGGCCACCCGTCTCGGCGCAAATATGGTCGATCAGCTTACCTGGGGCAAGCTGATCAAGGATGGCAACGCGTTGCACTGGCAAGGCGACATCGAGAGTGCGCGTCCGGTCTTTCGCAAGGCGCTGCTTGCCGGAAAGGGAACGTTTCCCGACAAGCTGCGCATGCTGCCCAGCCTGTTCCCGCTCTGGCTTCACCGCGCAATTCTGGTGGCAAAAATAAAAACTTAACGGATAAGCCATGCAAAACCGCCTTGTTTATGCGATTTACTCCCACGGCAACCCGGAACAGGTTTTACGCCTGGTCAGGACCCTGCGTGCGTTATCCCCGCAATCGCACATCGTGGTGCATCACGACCCCTCAATATCCCCATTAAAGGCGCAAGATGTCTCGTCTGCGGGCGGCATCGCGATTCCAGACCCGGTGCCGGGGGCATGGGGAGATTATGCGCTGGTCAAACAACATCTCCATACCATGCGCTGGTGTCTGAACAACCTTGAATTTGAGTGGTATGTCACGCTGACCGGGCAGACCTATCCCATAAAACCATTGCAGGGCTTCGAGGAATTCCTCAGGGACACGCCATACGACGCTTACGTTACCCATTTCAGTGCCTACGATCAGAATATCTGGCCGAATGATGAGGCTGTGCGCCGCTATCACTACCGCTACATTCAATTACCCCGTTTCCGTTACTGGCATAAGGTTCCAGCCAGATTGAGAACACTGGTGCCAAGCGTGGTAAGGCTATTTAATCGCAGCCAGCCATTATTAAAACTTTTCCCTTATCCTAAAAGCCTCCCCACCAAGCTGGGAGCGTTGCAATGGCGCCGCCCATTTGGGTCTCGAATGCCGCTCATCGGAAGTAATTTAAATTCCAACTACAGGCAGCGCGTTGTACAACATATTGTTGAGTATGCAGACAAGCATCCGGAATATGCGCGTTACTTCTCAAAGACAGCTTTGCCCGATGAGGTATTTTTCTCAACCATCGTATGCAATGACCAGAAAGTCCGTGTCGCAAACGATTGCCTGCGCCACATATTCTGGCCCGATTCAAATGCAGCCAGCGTCGGGGTCATGGACATGACCCATTGGGACAATTTAGAGGCATCCGACGCTTATTTCGCGCTGAAAATCGACCAGAACACTTGCCCGGAACTATTGCAACAACTTGATCGCAAACTAGGCATTCATTTTCTTACCCCCCCCGATTGATGCACTACGCCCAACGTATTCCAGTGTTGATGTATCACCGCGTGGGCGAGCCGGACCACGCACATGATATCTACTGCATTCGCCCGGATCGCTTTGCGGCACAAATGCGCTCGCTCTCAAAAAACGGCTACAGCGCGGTGAGCATTGAGGATTTCGATGCATGGCGCCACGGCACGAAATCGCTTCCGCCAGGCGCGTTTGTTTTGACATTCGATGATGGTTTTACAGGCGTAAGAGACTACGCTGCGCCCATATTGCAAAAAATGGGCTGGCCGGCGACCGTTTTTCTGGTTACGGGGAAATTAGGCGGCGACAGCAATTGGCAAGTGACAACTGACCAACCCATGCGCCCCCATCGGCTTATGGATCAGGCACAGCTCCTGGAATTGCTCGAACAGGGCTTTAGCCTGCACTCGCATTCTGTGAATCATCACGATCTCACAATGCTGGACGAAGCGGAATTGCTCAAGGATTTGATCGAATCTCGTGAAAACATCGCGGGGCTGTCCGGGAAACCGGCAGCCTACCTTGCTTATCCGTACGGCCGAAACGACGACAGAGTTCGTGATTTAACAAAGCGTGCTGGATACGTTGCCGCCTTTTCGGTTGAGTCGGGTTTTAACCGGCCGGACGGCGATGATTTCCGCATCCGCAGGCTGGATGTTTTCGGTACTGATACACCCGCCATGCTGTTAAGGAAAATCCGCCTGGGCTGCAACGATGGTCGCCTGTCCAGCCTTGTCAGATATTATGCCCGCCGCCTTCTGAAAAAGAGCTGACCATGGAAGCAAGCATCATCGTCTGCACCTACAACCGAGCCGAGTCTCTGCGCGAAACGATTGGTGCGTTGCGCGCCCAGCGTTGTTCTCCTGCCCTGAGCTGGGAGGTGATCATTGTTGACAACAATTCCAGTGACCATACCCGTAAGCTTGTAGAAGAAGCCCGGTCCGACTGGCCTCTGCTACGTTATGAATTCGAGGGAGAGCAGGGGCTGTCCCACGCACGCAATCACGGCATCGCCGTCGCAAGTGGCGCTGTGCTGCTATTTACCGACGACGACGTGCTGCCCGAACCCGACTGGCTGGAGACAACGCTGGCAGGTATGGACAAATACCAGGCCGATGCCTGCGGAGGCTACATCGCGCCAATATGGGAAACACCGCCACCTGCGTGGCTGACCGAGCGGTTTTATGGATTTCTCGCGGTACGCACCGAGCGTGCCGACGACTATCCGATACAATCGCCCGCGCAAGCGCCGTATGGCGCCAATATGGCTGTCAAGAAAGCGGTATTCGATAAGGTTGGGATGTTTGACACCAGCCGCGGGCGCAAGGGCAAGGTGCTGGCCAGCGGTGAGGACGGCGAGCTTTTCGAGCGCATCCTGGCGGCAGGTCTCCAGGCCGTGTTTCTTGGGCAGTCCCGCGTACATCACAAGGTGGAAGGTTTCCGCCTCACCAAGCGCTATTTTCGACGTTGGCGGCTCCAGACCAGCCGCAATATCGTCCAGAGCCAGGGACTCTCGGGCAAACGGCGCGTGTTTAATATTCCTTTTTATGTTTTCCCTCAATTTCTGCGCGCCGTCGGCCGCATGATTTGGGGCCATCTCACGCAACCCCGTGACGAAGCTTTTAATCGGGAAATCGTGGTGTTTCATTTTCTCGGGCTGATGCACGGCCTCTTTCGCGCCCGCTGACCTGTGGCCAATTTCATTACCGTCCTGATCTGCACCCATAATCGGGCCGATTTGCTGGATCGGGTGCTGGCTTCACTCAATGCGGCCAAACGGCCTGCCATGCCGGTGCAAATCCTGGTTGCGGCGAATGCCTGCACCGACGATACGGTGGCACGCATGCAGGCGTATCAGGCGCGGCAGGCCGACAATAACGGGCTGCCTCTGCGCCTGATCGAAGTCCCCACCCCCGGCAAGTCCCATGCGTTGAATAGTGCGATCCCCGAAATCGACACCGAACTCACCGCCTTCGTCGATGACGATCACCGGGTCGATGAAAACTATCTGGTCGCCATCGAACAGGCCGCCGCAACCTGGCCGGATGCGGGGCTCTATTGCGGCCGCATCCTTCCCGACTGGGATGGCAGCGAGCCCGAATGGGTGCATGAAGAAGGACCCTACCGGATTTATCCGCTGCCCGTTCCGCGCTACGACCAGGCGGACCAGCCCAAGACGATCACACCCGAGGAAGGCCCGATCCCCGGCGGCGGCAATCTGGTGGTTCGCCGTCATGTATTCGAACTGACCGGTGAGTTCTCCACCGAACTGGGGCCGCGCGGCCACGACCTGGGCGGTGGCGAAGACAGCGAATATGTGCTGCGCGCCATGAATCGCGGCGTGCGCTGCCAATACGCCCCCGACATGGTGCAGCACCATTACGTCGACACCGAAAGACTCAAGCTCGGTTATCTGCTGAAGAAAAGCTATCAACGCACCCGCTCCACTTCGCGTATTCACGGCAATGGACGGGTGCCGCTTTTCATGTGGCGCAAGCTTATGGAATATGGGTTTCACAGCACGTTCAGCCTGTCATGGGCCAGGCGCCGTTTTTACTGGGTGCGGACAGCAGCCGCACTGGGCGAGGTTCAGGGTCGTCGGGAGTCAGGTTATCGTGGACGTGGGCTCGACCTGCCCCCAGATCGCGGCATGCTGGGCGTTGAAGCCTTGGCATTGCTCACCGCCGCCAGCGGCCTCATCGCCTGGTTCGCCGCCGGCGATGCGCGCTGGGCCGGCATTCTCCCCGCGATGGGGGTGGCGGGCCTGGGAGCGGCGGCGCTGCTCGCCAAATCGCTGCTCGATTTTTCCCAGACCGGACCGCAAATGCGTGAGGAAGTGCTCACCCATTACCGGCGCCACACCCTGTTTGCACTGGCACGCCTGACCGCCTGGGCGTTCGCGCTGATGCTGTTCACCGGCGGCGCGGGGGTGTTGCTGTATTTCATGCTCAACACCGTGCTCGGTGCGACGTGGTCGGCGGGCCTGGCCTTCATTTCCGGCATTCTGGGCGTGCTGGGTGCGTTCTCGCTGCAATTTATCCGCAAGCTGCGCTTCAATCCCGGGTTGCTGGTGGCGTCGATGCATTACCGCATGAGCCGGCTATATCCGCTGTGGCAGTGGATGACCCCGACCCGGATCGCGGGCCTGCTATGGGGCGCCATGGGCCTGGCCGGGCTACTGTTGGTGGCCGCCAGCTGGCAGTTGTCGAGGGAAGGGCGTATCGGCGATCTGATGGCGCTGTGGGCAGC
>JAUXTZ010000014.1 GCA_030681095.1 Burkholderiales bacterium | reverse complement strand
CAGCCGTTATTGGTGTCGGCCTTAATCTGCGTTTGCCGGAACAAGTTAAAAATAAAATCGATCAAGCGGTGGTGGATTTGCACACCCTGATGCAACCGGCCGTATCGCGCAATGCCTGGTTGGGCAGCGCATTGCGCCACCTGGCGGAGATGTTGGTGTTATTTGAAGCGCAGGGATTTGAAGCGCTGCGCGTAGAGTGGGAGCAGACCCATGCTTACCATGAGAAGCCAGTGATCATGCGCATGCCGGATGGCGCCGAAACTCACGGCGTGGTGCGCGGTGTGGCGCCAGATGGCGCGCTCATTCTGGATACGCCCTCTGGTGAGCGACGTTTCGGGAGTGGTGAGATGAGCTTGCGCCCCGCGCCTGCGTATAGTTCTAATAAGCTGGCGGTGGATTAGCGATGCTGCTCGCAATCGATGCCGGCAATAGTTTCGTCAAGTGGGGCTATTACGATGGCCGTACGTGGGTGAGCCTTCAGCGTGCAAGTTTGGCAGCGTTTTGCGCCGACCCGCTGCAATATCTGGATAGGTCTCCGACACGCGTGGTGATTTCCAATGTGGCGGGAACAGCCTTTCAGGATGCGTTGCTGCGCGCCTTTCCAAGCAGCGTCTGGTACTCGGTCAAAGCCGAAGCCCATGCGTGCGGCGTCAGCAATCACTATGATAATCCGGCACAACTAGGCAGCGATCGCTGGGCGGCGCTGATCGCTGCGCGCGCGATCACCTCAGCGCCGTGTTTGGTGGTATCGATCGGCACCGCCTTGACGGTGGATATGCTGGCGGAAAATGGCGCCTTCTTGGGCGGCCTCATCGCGCCAGGGCCGCAACTTATGCGCGAAGCGTTGGCTCATGGTACAGATGCGATACAGCCGTTAGGCGGACAGGTCGTACCGACTCCCACGAATACCGCTGATGCCGTTCAAACCGGAGTGGTTTATGCCGTACTTGGCGCGATAGAGCGGGCCGCAGCGACATTCGAGGCAAATCAGGGTGCCGGCGTAGCGTGTATCCTCACCGGCGGTGCAGCAAACTTAATCGTGCCTTACCTTAACAGGCCCTACCAACTGGTGGATAATTTGGTGCTCGAAGGATTGTTGGTCATGGCCAAGGAAGAGAAGCCTACGTGAGATTATTGTTTTTCATATTGCTGCTGGTAAATGTCGCCGTATTCGGCTATTTCACCTACCGCGATCAGGGCAGCGCAAACTTAAAGCCGCAACGCCCGCCGGTCAATGCGGATCGCATCCGGTTAGTGAATCCAGCTGATGTCCCGGCGCCCACGGGCAACGCCGCCGCACCGAAACTAGCCTGCATGGAGTGGAGCGGCTTCAAGCCAGAAGCAATTGATCAGGCGCAGCAAGCGCTGGATAAACTCGCGCTCGGCGACAAACTGATGCGGCCCAAGGTGGACGAATATTGGCTCTATATTCCGCCGCAAAAAAACAAAAAAGAAGCGCAGAAAAAATTGGAGGAGTTGGTCGGCCTCGGCATCGAGGATGGCCAGTTGGTTGAAGATGCTGGCAAGTGGCGCTGGGCGATTTCCTTTGCCGCCTATTCAAGCGAAGAGGCGGCGATTGTGCGCCTCAACCAGCTCAAGGAAAAAGGCTTAAAAACAGCCAAGCTATTGAAGCGCGAGGCACTAGGCAATGTCTTTCTCATCCTGCAAGCCGACGAGAAATTAAGCGTAGAGCTGAACCAGCTCAAATCGGCCTATGCCGGCACCGAGCTGAAAGAGATCGAGTGTAAAACCCCTTAGGGAAACAGTTTCCCCGGGTTGAGTATCGCATTCGGATCGAACACCTGCTTAACTTCTTTCATGAGCGCCATCGTAGCGGCGTCAATCTCGCGCCCCACAAACGGCCGCTTTTCCATCCCCACGCCATGCTCGCCGGAAAGCGTGCCGTTGAGTTGGATCACCAAATCGAATACCTCGCTTAAGCAAGCTTCGGCCCTCTGCAGTTCGTCGCCGCGATCCGGATCCACCAGTAAATTCACGTGAATATTGCCGTTTCCGGCGTGACCGAAATTGACGTTGGCAATTTGATAGCGCTGCGCGAGCGCAGTCACGCCCGTCAGCAATTCCGGCAGGCGCGATACTGGCACCACAACATCTTCGTTGATCTTGCGCGGCGCGATATCGCGCAACAAGGGTGACAGCGCTTTGCGCGCCGCCCATAAACTTTTCGGGTCGGCGACCGGCTGTACTTGAATCAAAGCCGGGTCTTGGCACGCTTGCATGACGGCGCGCTGGCTCGATTCGATTTCCGCTTGGCCGCCATCCACCTCGATCATCAACATGGCTTGCGTGTCGGCCGGCACCAAGTCGGGATAATGCGCGCGAATCAAATCCAGTGCGCCGCGATCCAAAAATTCCAGCGCGCTCGGAATATGCGGCTGCGCCATGATGCGGGTGATGGCGTGCGCGCACGATTCGATGTCGCGGTAATGTGCGGTGATGCCGGCCACCATTTCCGGCAGCGGGGTGAGTTTCAACGTCGCCTCGGTAATGACGGCAAGCGTGCCTTCGGAGCCGATGATAAGCCGTGTCAGATCGTAGCCGACCACCGCCTTGGTGGTATAGGCG
>JAUXTZ010000013.1 GCA_030681095.1 Burkholderiales bacterium | reverse complement strand
TTTATCGCCCGCGCGCACACGGATGGCAACCGCCTCTTGCACCACATGGCAATTGGTGATGACGCGCCCCGCTGCAATCACCACGCCGCTGCCCGCGCCATCGACTTCCTTGCGTTCGTCGTATACGGTCAGGGTGACAATCGAATCGCGCACGCTATTGAAGACCGTTTCCGTTTCGCCCGCATGGGCGTGAGCGGCGCACAACAGCAAGATGAGCAGACCGGGTTTCATGGCGCGGCCCCATAGGGAAGAATCAACTTGCGATAGCTCTGCTCCGCCCAGGCCGCATTCACGCTCAATAGATTCTGATAGGCGCGTTTCACGTCTTCGCGGCGACCGATGCTATGGTAGGTCTCCATCAAGGCGGCCCAGACCTTGGCTTGTTTGCGATCCAGGCTCAGCGATTTTTCATAGGCGGGAATCGCAGCTTCCGCTTGCCCCAGATAACTATGCACGTAACCGATCTGACGCCAAGCGAATGGATCTTCGGGATGCGCGTCCCGCAGCTTCTCGAACAGGCGCAACGCTTCCGCTAGCTGTAAACCATCTTTCAAGGCAAGGCCGTATCGTCCCTTGAGCCCATCATCGTCGGGCGTGAGTTTTAACGCCTCGCGATAGGCCGTGATGGCCTGCGGAAATAAGTGTAATTCGTAGTAGATATCAGCCAGCCAACCCCAAGCCCAATCCAGATGTTGCGGCTTCAAGGCGATGGCTTTTTGCATCGCATCGATCGCCTCGCGATGACGCTTCAAACCAGACAGCGCACCGCCCTTGAACAGCCACGCATCACCATTGCCGGGCGCCAGTGCGATAGCGCGTTCGGCGCTGGCCAGCGCACGTTCCGGCCGCGCATTTCGGCCATAAAGACTGGCCAGATCAATCCAATGAAATGGATTCTCGGCATCGAGTTGCACTACCTGCCGCTGCGCCGACAACGCGCCAGTCCAATCGCCGCGCAGGCGGGCAATGCTGACGAGCCCCGTGTAGGCTTCGCTGTTCCAGGGCTCGAGTTGCGCGCTGTGGGCAAATGCCTGCTTGGCTTCATCCGCATGACCGAGCGCGCGCTCGGCGCCGCCGATGGCAAGCCAGATGCGCGCGTCCTCCGCACGATAACGCAACATGCTTCGCGCCACTTCCAGCGCGGGCTGTGCTTTGTTCTGTGCCAACAGCACCCGTGCCAGCGCGATCCCGGCTTGGGTTGCCGACGGTTCGTAGCGCAGGGCTTCACGATAGGCGAGTTCCGCCGCCGGCCAATCCTTACGGTGGTCTTGCGCGGCGCCGAGCCAGAGCCAGGCCTCCGCGCTGTCGGTGAGCGACTTGGACCAGGCCGTGGCATGCGCGGCTAATTCGTCCCATTTCGCTGCGCGTTCCAGATCTAGCGCTTTGGCGCGCCATGCCTCGGCGGCATCGGCGCTGGTGGCGCGCTGACCGATTTCTTTGAGCCATTGCGCCGGGAATGCGAAATTCACATTTTGGCCATCGCGCTGCCGGTAGCTGATCAAGCCGATCAACTTGCCCTCGGCATCGAACAGGCCGCCGCCTTCTGAACCCGGCGCGATGGCGGCGGTGTGTTGAATGAATGACTCGCCCTGTAAAGCGCGAACGCCCGATACCACTCCTTCGGCAATACTGATGCCCAAACCCAGCGCATTGCTCACTGCGTACACTTGCGTCCCCGCTTGGGGCACATCATCGCGCAATTTCGCGCTGGATGCCCCCGCGCCCGGCGCATGCAGCAGGCAGAGGTTGCGCGCGCTGTCTTTCTGCGCAATCCGGGCCGGATAAATTTCAGCGCCTTGCCGCAACCGCAGGCTGGGCGCGCCCTGCACCGAGTCGCACTGGGTCGCCACCATATCCGGGTCGAGCAACACCGCCGTAAGGTAGGAGAAAACCGCGCCCTGCTCGTTCAACACCTCCAGCACGAAAATCTGGCGCTCGGCTTGGCGGTAGATTTCCTGCGGGGACAGGGCATGCGCATCCAGTGTCACGCCTGTCAGGCAGCAAAAAAAGAGAAAAGAATTTAGCTTACTTGTGTTATTCACGTACACCCTCGTCACAGAAAATTAAGCCGCGCGAGGCTTTCCTTGCGCGGCTTATACGATACCAGTGTCGTGGATTGAAATGATGATTTGATGACAGATTGGTGACTATCGCTTGGGCTAGCCTCGCCGCCGATACGCCGCACCAAGCAAGAGACTCGCCATCAGAATCGCGCCCCACTCGGGCAAGGTAGGGATATCGCCGTCGTCCGCCGCAGCCACGGCAACGACAACCGTAGTGGTGTCGGAATCGGTGTTGTTCGCACTATTCGGATCGGGCAGATCGGAGGCGACGCTTGCGTTGTTGATAGCTGTGCCGGCATTGGACAAGCGGATGACGATATTAACCAGGCTCGATGCGCCATTGGCCAGCGTGCCCAACGCACAGGTGACGACACCGGCGCTGTGGGTGCAGCCGGTGGTCGCGGAGATGAACAGCGCGCCCGCCGGCAGCGTGTCGCTCAGCACGACATTGGTCGCGGTCTGCGGGCCGTTGTTGCTGACGCTGAGGGTGTAGGTCAAGTCGGTGTCGATCGTCACCGGTTCGGGCGCGGCGCTGCTGGCGACGAACAAATCCGCTTGGGCGGCAGTCAGTGACCAATTGAGCGCGAGATCATTCGCCGCGCCGTTCGCGCCGTCCACCGCAATGTGATATTCGACACCGGCTTGCGCTTGAAACAGCACGCCGCTCGCACCGTTCGCCGTGCCGTCGTTGTCGTTGCCGGCGATCAGCGTGAGCGCATTCACTGCGCTGCCGGAATACACGGCAAGCAGCGTATCCACCACGCTGCCATGCGTATCGAAGTTCGCTTGCCCGGCGGAGGGCGCGACCCATTTCCACCACACCGACGCACCGCCGCTGTTGCCTGCGTGGTTGGGCTCGCCCGCCTCCTTGGTCGCCAACACGTTGTAGCCGATGACCGTGCCGCTCGCGCCGCCGAGCAAGATGCGCTTAGCGAAGGCATCGTTGGCCGGGCGCGCCGCAGCGGATAGATTAATGCGCGGCGTGATGATGCCGTTGCGTGTGTCGGTGACCACCAAGCCAGTCGTGACCATGCGCGCGATTGTTTCGTCCACTGTTTCGGTGAAATAGGCGGCGCGCAGCACGGCGGCGGCGCCCGCTACGTGCGGCGTGGCGAACGAGGTGCCCACATTATTGATCGTGCCCGCCACGTCAATGAGACTGCCGGGTGCGAGCAACGTCAGAAAATATGCGCTATTAGAATAGCATGTCACTTTGTTCGCGCTGGTGGTCGTGTCAGTACAAGCGCCATAGCCCACTTGGCCCACGTTGGCGTCATACACTGCGCCGACCGATACCGCGCTCGGCGTACAGCCCGGCTCAAGCATGCCGTCGGTGTAGCCCTCGTTGCCGGAGGCGGCGACCGGCATGATGCCGGCCGATATAGCTGCGCTGAATGTCGTCACGTAAGGATTAGTCCCCTTATTGCCGCAGGGACTGGTTTGTTTAGGGCCCCCGCCCAGACTCAGATTCATGGCAACGATGTTGTATAGGGCCTGATTGGCGATGCCCCAGTTAATGGCTTCGTTGATGTCCCCGTCCGTGGCGGAACTACCCGCGCCAAACACGTTGAATACCGCCAGCTTGGCGCCCGGCGCCACGCCGACCACCACACCGGACACCAGCGTGCCGTGGCCCAGGGTATCTAGCGCGGTGGAGGTATCGGCATTGTTCGCGTAATAAACCACCTTGCAACTCGCGGGTATGCCCGGCGCGGTGCAGGAACCGAATTCCGCGCGGGTGTAATTCACGCCGCTATCAATCACCAGCACCGTGGCCCCCGCGCCATCGTCGCCTGCGGCAGCGGCGGCCGGCTGCCCAATCAGCGGCAGGCTCTGCGCCAGCGTGGGGAATCTGCGCTCGTTTGGATAAAGCGCAATGACTTCGGGATGCGCGGCGAATTTCTCCAGCGCGGCGAGCGATTTGATGCGCAGCAAAGCCAAGGGAAGATGGCTGTAATTGCGCATCAAATCGTGCCCGCCGGCGGGAAACGCCGCGAGCACGCGTTGCTTGAGCGCGAAAAAAGCCACGGATTTTTGCTGCTGAATCTTGTTGGTATCGGTCTTGACCTTGAATTGCTTTCTGAGTGCGGCGGCCTGCGCTTGAATCGCTTGGTCATCGAACAACACCAAGATTTCCTGCGGCTCGCCGCGCATCAAGGCGGCGCGCGCGACGTCCGGAATTTTACCCGCCGGCAGCGCAATGGCCGGCGCGGCAAACAATAGCAGCGCGAGTATCCCCAGCGCACCAGGGATACGAGTTAGAACGCCTTGCATGAATTTCTCCGGATCGAATATGGCAGCGCACGGCAGCGTGCGGGCGTAACGCGACATCCTAGGCGCGGCGCATGACAATTCTGGGCGGGAAAAGATGGCCGGTGTAGGCCGAATGGGCTACTGCGTATGGAGCTGATTTGCCGGCAGGGATGCCGGCGCTACGTAGAAGCGAGTTCCCTCCCCTTCAAGGGGAGGGCTAGGGTGGGGATGGGGTATTAACTCACGGATCACCCACCCCCATCCTAACCTTCCCCCTGAAGGGGAAGGAATATACCGGTGATCAACTTTGACTGAGGATTGTTGCTACTCAGGATTGCTCTTCTTGGTATCTACGCTTACTCGATCATATTCGCCAGCGCGATTTCGTTGACCGATACCGGGCTTTGCGCGATGAGCTTGTTCATGTATTCGCGTTCGTTTTGTTCGGCCAGGCGAAGGCGCATGAGTTGCGCCAGGCTGTCCTTCACTTCGGCGAAGGAGCGCTGCGCGCTTTCCTTGCGTTCGGCCAGCTTGAGCACATGCCAGCCATTCACGGATTTCACCGGTTTGGCTATCTCGCCCGCCAGTAAATTACTCAGCGCGGGACGCAATTCGGGCAACAATTGGTCCTCGGCAAGCCAGCCCATGTCGCCGCCTTTGGCAGCGCTTTCCGGATGCGCGGAATGCTTGTGCGCCAATTCGGCGAAGTCGGCGCCCTTTTCGCGCGCTTTGCGCGTGAGCTCTTCGGCTTGACGCTCGGCCTTGGCGGCGTCTTTGTCATGCGGCAAATAAATCTGTGCGACGCGATATTGCGCCGGTGCGATGAACATGGCTTTGTTGGCCTCGTAGGCTTGCTTTAGTTCTTGCTCGGAAGGAAAATTTGCGGGCGGGCGGGCGGTGTGGTTCATGTAGCTCGCCACCAGCACTTGGTCCTTGGCGCGCTCGATTTGCTGCTGCACTTCAGGCTTCTTTTCCCATTGTGCTTTCTTGGCTTCGACCAGCACTGCGCGCCGGATCAACTCGGCGCGCCCGAGCTGCTCCAGCGCCTGAATCGCTTGCTTGTTGCCTTTAAGCACGATGCCCTGGGCCTCGGCAAGTTTTTTCATTTCCCCACGCTTGAGTTCGAACGCGCCCATCTTGGCGATGATATCGTCGCCGCTGTCCGCTGCGTATACCCATTGGCTACCGATGGCTAAGCAAACGATGCAACCGATGCGTTTGATGTTCATTGCTCTCTCTCCCACAAAGCGCGAGATGTTAGGGGGACTGCATGACTATTGCGTGACAACTTACAGCTCGCGCATCGGCGCCGGCTCGCCGATCGCTTTACCTTGTACTGCGTCCACGCCCAATTCGCAGGCCAAAGCCAGCTGCGCATCGCTTTCCACGCCGGTGGCGATGACTTGGCATTCGACATCATGCGCAAAATCACACAGCGTGCGCACGTAGACCTTGCGCTCTATTTGCTTTTCCAACTCTTGCAGGAGCGCGCCGTCCAGCTTGATGAAATCGAAACGCAGGGACTTGAGGTGATGCAAGGTGCTGGTATCGCTGCCGACTTGGTCGAGGCCAAAGCGCACGCCCAGGGGCCGCAGACGCGCCATCAGTTCTTGCACGACAAACGGCACGGTGGAGAGTGCGCGTTCGGGAACCTCGAAGCAGAGAAAGGGCGCCAGCGCGGCTTTGTCGTGCAAGCGCGCACTCAAGCGCGGGACAAAAGCCGGCTCGCGCAAGGTGTCGAGCGAGAGGTTGAAAGAGTAGACGCCGCACGTGCCGGCCAATGCCTCGACGCGGACCAGCCCCATACAGATCAGCAGCCAATCGATTTCCGGCGCCAGCCCCAAGCGCTGCGCCATCGGCATGAAAATGCCGGCCGGGATCAAGGAACCGTCGGCTTGAATCAGCCGTGCGAGGACTTCATGGTGCACCACTGCGCGATCAGCGCAGGCGACCGCCGACTGACTATATAAACGGAATCCGTTCAATTCGGTTGCGGCAGTCAACAGGCGGCGCCAGGCGGATGCCCCTAGTATGAGACCGCCTTCCAATTGTTTTCGCTCGTAGGCATGCCAGCCGAAATTGCTTTTCAACTCAGCCTTGCGCAACGCCATGTCGGTTTCCGCGAACACGGTTGAAACTGTTTGTGTCGATCTGTCCATAAAACCGATACCCACATGCGCGCCAGCCAACGGCGCAATCGCGCCAACGATGCAGATCCTATACAGGCGTTGAGAAATTTCAATACCCAGTAGCTTGGTCTCGTCGGGCGCTAAGCCGGATACGGCCAAACCCAGCTCGGCGCCGCCAAGCCGACCCACGAGGCATTCGCCGAGCCGCTCGGCCAAGCCGGCAAGATGATCCGCCGTCTGGCGCAGCAATTCGTTTCCCGCTTCATAGCCATGTTGGCTGTTGTACTCGGCCAGCCCGGACAAACGCACGATGAAGAACCCGCCATGCGCGAACGCTTCTTCCTGTTGCAGCCACGCATGCATCCGCGACTCGAATTGGGTACGATTGAGCGCACCGGTCAAGGGGTCGAGTATCGCTTCCTGTTCGATCTTGCGGATCAGATCCAGTTTGCTTTTGAACATGCCCTCGATTTTCTTGCTCATCGTATTCAGCGCCTGCGCGATATGGCGCAAATCGCGCGTATAGGGAATCGCTTCCAGCACTCTAAACTTGCCATCGCTGATCGCTAGCGCTTGCGCTTGCATTTTATCGAGTGGTTTGAGCGCCAGCCGCACCACGCTGAAAGCGACCAGGCACAGGGCCGCCCACGATGCGGCGAACCACCAGAATGTGATGTAGGTATCGTGCCAGAGCCGTTGGTAGGCGAAGCCGGTGTTGCTTGCCACGCGCACTCTGCCACTCACGCGCCAACCATCCTGCACCGCCGCTTCTTTCACCGGTAGGTCGAGCGCCACCCATTGCATGAACCAGGAGGGCACACCTTGCACCCGTAGCGGCGTCACGCGCTCCGCCAGCGTTTGGCCTTCGCGCATTTCGACCCGTACGCTGCTGAAAAATCCGCCATCGCTGATCGCCTCCAGCATGGACTCCGCCGCCGCGCGATCTGCTTGCGCCAGCGCAGGACCGAGCGCCACGGCCAGTGCGGTGGCAGTGTCTTGCGCATGCACACCGAGCTGTTGATTGAAAGAGTCTTTGGCCTGGCTGACGCCGAGCACGAAGCTGCCGCCGAAGGCGCACATCAACAACAGCGAAAGCAGGGTGATTAATTGTTGCGCGAGTCCCATATTATTTTTCTCCCGTGGTTTGCGGCGCATGCTCGTCGGCGGGTAGGCGCGCGCGCAGCATGCTCCATAAATTCGCCGGTGCCGATTCGCTCAAACGGCCACTCCCGCGCAGCTTCGACGCCCATAACTGGGCGCCGTTGAAACTATAGGTCGGCGCCAAATCCTTGCGTTCGGAGGCCGGCTTGATCACGTTGGTCAGATTGTCGAGGACCAGCGGCTCGGCATCGGGCGCGGGGTGATAAGTCAATACCATGTGCGACTGCATTTCCTTGCTGGCGGGTAGATACGCGCGCACATAGGTCAGGCGCAGGCGTTCATCCGGTACGCCGAGCTCGCGCAGGGTGAAATATTTGGCCAGTGCGAAATCTTCGCAATCTCCGCCGTTCGCGCCGATCAGCTCCAAGGGTGTGGCCCAATAATCCAATCTTCCCCACTGCGCCTGATCACTGGTGTTGGGTATGCGGTTAAAGAATTCATTGACCTGCTTGAGCTTCTCCCTTTCGCCTGCTTGGCCGGCGCCAAGCATCAGGGAAAACCAATTTTGGACGCGCACTACTGCCTGGGCGCCATAATGGATGCGCGTGAAATGCAATGCTGCATCTTGGTTCGCTTGCTCCAACGCAAAAGTAAAGCCGGTAGCGAGCCCTAATATCAGCAGCCCTGCGGTGTGCCTTGATGCGAGCTGTCTTGTAGGAATGTCGGGGAGCTTGCGCAAACAATATCGTGGGCATACGCCCTTACCTGATTCGGGCCGGAGTAAGTCTCCGCCACTTGAAGCGGTAATGTCGGGGGAATGTGTTACAGGCTGATGACAAGGCGGGCGAATGTACTGACGTGCGGAAGCACTAGGTGTGCATGGGACTTACTGAGGATCGAAGCTTTCATTTTGATCGGAGATTGCATAACCCTCAGGCGGGATCTCCTCATGCACCTCCGGAATTCGCCGACGCAAACCGTCCACGGTGTGGCGGGAAAAGCCTGAATCCGGCAGCCCGCCGGACACCTCAAAACCATAGGGATCTTCATAGTCTATCGACTCGAAATCGAGCGGAATCACTTCATAAGCAGCATCGAGATTCCGCGGTTCGATTTTTAGTCCCTCTGCCAAGTCACGCAATCGTTCCAATATTTTCATCTTGTCCTCGCTTCGTAACGCTATCGATCATCCCTGCATGCGCCGGTTATATGACTCAAGCATCAGGGATGATTGTTACGGGGCGATGAATGTGGCGGGGCGAGTTTGGTCTGCTTAGTAGGCGTTGCGGTCGCGAACCACGACCAGCGCGGTTTTAAGGATGATCATAAGGTCGAACACCAGCGACCAATGCCGCAGATAGTCGATGTCGTATCGAACCCGATCTGCCATCTTTTCTACGGTATCCGTCTCGCCGCGCAAGCCGTTGACCTGTGCCCAGCCGGTGATGCCCGGCTTGACCTTATGCCTAATCATGTAGCCCTTGACCAGCTTGCGATACAGCTCGTTGTGCGCCACGGCGTGCGGGCGCGGCCCGACAATGCTCATGCCGCCTTGCAGCACGTTTAAAAATTGCGGCAACTCGTCGAGCGAGGTTTTACGCAGGAACGCGCCAAAGGGGGTGACCCGCTTGTCGTTTTTTTTCGCTTGCTCGATATGGCCGCCGTCTTCGCACACGCTCATGGAGCGGAATTTGTAGACGAGGATGTCTTGCCCGTCGAGGCCATAGCGGCGTTGCTTGAACAGTACCGGACCAGGCGAGGAATACTTCACCCCTAGCGCGATGGCGAGCATGAGCGGTGAAACCAGCAGCAAGATGACGCTGGAGAGGAAGAGGTCACTCAGCCGCTTGAGCAAGCCATTTACGCCATAAAAAGGCGTCTCACACACCGCCACCACCGGCAAGCCACGCACGTCGTCGATGCGTGCCTGGATCAGATCGGACATGAAAATATCGGGCACGAAATAAACCGATGCGGTGGTGTCGCGCAAATCATCGAGCATTTGCATGATGCGCGGCTGGGAAGCCATGGGCAGCGCGATGTAAATCAAGTCCACGCTATTTTCTTTGACGTAATCCGTTAGCTGCCCGATGCGCCCGAGAATCGCGCCCTCTCCCACCTCGCCCAGCCTCACCGCAGCGCGGTCATCGAAAAAACCTTTGAACGATATGCCCAGAAATGAATCTAGTTTCAAACGATCGGACAGTTTACGACCCAACTCGTTTGCGCCGACGATCACCGCACTACGATAGCTACCCTCCCACGACAGAATTTTCGGCAGCATGCGATGTAAAAACCGATGTGCAACATAGAGCAACACCGGCGTTGCGAGAATCCAGGTA
>JAUXTZ010000133.1 GCA_030681095.1 Burkholderiales bacterium | reverse complement strand
CCGAAGATCGCCCACCAATAAGTGACGAAAAAGTCGGACATCGCGATGACCACCTGAGTCGGCGCGGGTAAATCGGCGCCGAAGCTCTTGAACAAATCCTTGAAGGTCGGGATCACGAAAATCATGATGACAGCGGTAATGATGAAGGCCACCACCATGATCGCGGCCGGGTAGAACAGCGCGGATTTGATCTTGCTCTTGATAGCGATGATTTTTTCTTTATAGGTAGCGAGCCGTTCCAGCACACTATCCAAAATACCCGCCTGCTCGCCGGCGTTGACCAGGTTGCAAAACAGCGTATCGAAGTAAAGCGGCCGTTTGCCAAAGGCTTGCGCCAAGCTGCTGCCGGAGGCGACATCGTTTTTAATATCGATGAGTAATTGCGATACGGCTGGATTGGAATGGCCTTTTGCCACAATCTCGAACGATTGCAGCAGCGGCACGCCGGATTTGAGCATGGTGGCGAATTGGCGCGTGAAGAGGGCAATGTCTTTCTCGGTGATTTTTTTGCCGCGGCCGAAGGTGGACTGCTTTTTGACCTTGGTGACGCTAATGCCTTGGCGGCGCAAGGTGGCGCTGACCAGGGCTTCGCCGCTGGCGCGCATGTCGCCTTTTATTTTTTTTCCTTTTTTATCTACACCTTGCCAAGCGTAGTTGAATTCCTTGACGGTTTTGACGGATTTTCTAGCGGCTGCAACGGCCATGGTGGTACCCCTTATTCGTTAGTCACGGCTTCGACTTCTTCCAGCGAGGTCAGCCCTGCTTTCACTTTCAATAAACCGGATTGGCGCAAATCTTTGACACCCTCAAGTTTGGCTTGGTCAGCGATATCGACTGCGGTGCCATTCTTCATAATGATGCGGCTGATCGCATCGGTGATTGGCATCACTTGATATATACCCAACCGTCCCTTGTAGCCGGTGCCTTTGCAGACTTCGCAGCCGATATGGCCATAGGGTTGCCAGCTACCGTCCAAATCATCTTCGGCGAACCCTGCGCGCAATAGTGCTTCGCGCGGAATATCGATCGGCTTCTTGCAACTGCCGCACAAGCGGCGTGCAAGGCGCTGAGCGGTGATGAGAATCACGGACGAAGCGATATTGAAAGGCGCGACCCCCATATTCATCAAACGCGTCAGGGTGGTCGGCGCATCGTTGGTGTGCAGTGTTGATAGAACCATGTGGCCGGTCTGCGCAGCTTTGATCGAGATATCGGCGGTTTCCAGGTCGCGAATCTCGCCCACCATGATCACATCCGGATCTTGACGCAGGAAAGCGCGCAGCGCGGCGGCGAAAGTTAGCCCAGCCTTTTCGTTGACGTTGACTTGGTTTACGCCGGGTAAGTTGATCTCCGCCGGATCTTCCGCAGTGGAGATGTTGGTGCCGGGTACATTCAAAATATTCAGGCAGGTATACAGCGATACGGTTTTACCGCTACCGGTCGGGCCAGTAACCAAGACCATGCCATAGGGGCGTTGAACAGCATGCATCAGCGCTTCTTTTTGCGCCGGCTCGTAGCCTAGCGCTTCGATTCCCAATTGCGCGCTGGTCGGATCCAAAATCCGCATCACGATTTTCTCGCCCCACAGTGTGGGCAGACTGCTGACGCGGAAGTCGATGGCACGGCTTTTTGAAATCACCAGCTTCATTCGGCCATCCTGCGGTATGCGTTTTTCCGCAATATCCATCTTGGAGATGACCTTGATGCGCGAGGCGATTTTGTCTTTGATGGCGAGGGGGGGCTTGGCCACTTCGTACAACACCCCGTCCATGCGGTAGCGGATGCGGTAGAATTTTTCGAATGGTTCGAAGTGAATGTCGGAGACGTTGGAGTTGATCGCGTCGAGCAACACTTTCTGCAAATATTTTACTACCGGCGCATCGTCAATATCGGCCGCTGCGCCACCTTCATCCTGTTTCTGTTCGGCCTCGCTCTCGAGCAAGTCCATGTCGACATCTTCGCCGACTAGTTCGTCCAGTTTATCGGTCGCGGATTCGCCGGCTTTTTCCACCAGTTTGCCGAGTTTGTCGTCTTCCACCACGATGGGGTCGACCACCATGCTGGTTTGAAACTTGATCTCATCCAACGCTTGGGCATTGGTGGGATCAGACATGGCGACGAAAAGACGCGTGCCGCGCTTGAACAAGCCCAGCACACGCCGCTCTTGCATCAACTTGCCCGGCAGCAAGTCATGCGGGATATGCTCGATATCGACCGCATTCAGGTCGACCAGGGGAAAGCCGAAAGTCTGCGACGTAAATTCCGCCACATCCAACGCATTCATTTTGCGCGTGAGAATGAGTTGTGAGACAAAGCCCACGCCGGATACGTTAGCTTGGCTTTGAATCGCTTCCGCTTCCTGTTCAAGCAGCTTGCCATGCTGCACCAGGGTGCGGGCAAGCGCGGAGAGACTCGTCGTCGATGTAGCAGCAACCATGGGCTAGGTGTTTCTTATCCTTAAGAAATTAGGTCAATAATGCCGTTGACAACCCTGTTTGTAAAGGCAATCTTGGCTTACGCGTCGGTAATCTCCGCCGCCGGCGCGGGAGGGTAGAGTCGAACCACCTTTACTACTCTATCTTGAGTTTGCACCACTTCCAGTGTGTGGTCAGCAAGGCGAAAGCTGGTACCGGCTTCCGGGATATCCTCAAAGTACTCTAAAACCAGTCCATTCAATGTCTTAGGGCCATCCAGCGGAAATTTCGTGCCGAGCTTGCGGTTTAATTCTCGTAGTGAGCTGCTGCCGTCGATCAACCAACTGCCATCCTCTTGTGCGCGGAAATTGGCTGAATGCAGCGGCGAGCGCGTGGTGAACTCGCCGACAATTTCCTCCAGAATGTCTTCCACTTTCACCAAACCCTGCAACTCACCGTACTCATCCACCACGATGCCGAATTTGCGCTGGTTCTCCTGGAAATTCTGGAGTTGGGTCAGCAACGGCGTGCCCACAGGTATGAAATACGGCTCGCGCAGGATTTGCTTGAGGGCTTCCAGCGTAATTCGCTCGCCTTGTGCCTGGTGCAGCACCTTGCGCGTATGCACAATGCCGAGAATGTTATTCAGTTCGCCTTGATAAACCGGCAACTGGGTATGGTGGCTGGTGGTGAGTTGGCGCCAAATCGTTTCCATATCCGCTTCGATGTCGATTGCCTCGATCTGGCTGCGCGGTGTCATCACATCGTCTACCGTGATGGATTCGAGCTCAAACAAATTGAGCAGGACGCTCTGGTGTTTTTTGGGGATGAAACCGCTGGCTTCCATTACTAGGGTGCGCAGCTCCGGCATGCTGATCTTATGTTCCAGCGCTTCGCTCGGCCGCAAACGCAGCAGCCCCAGCAAGCCCTGCACGAACAAATTCACGAACCAGATGATCGGATAAAACAGGCGAATCAGCGGCTTCAGCACATAGCTGGCGGGAAAGGCGACCTGCTCCGGGTAAGCGGCCCCCATCACCTTGGGGCTGATCTCGCTGAACACCAGAATCAGAAAGGTAACCGCCAGCGTGGCGATGGTTACCGCGAACTCGCTATTGCCGTAGAAACGTACCGCAATGACCGTGACTAAAGCCGCAGCCATGGCGTTGACCAAATTGTTGCCGAGCAGAATCACGCCGAGCAGCTTATCGGTTTGCGCCAACAGTTCTGCCGCGCGCGCAGCACCCCGATGGCCGTGCTGCACCAGATGCCGCAACCGATAACGGTTGAGCGACATCATGCTGATCTCTGAGATCGAAAAAAACGCGGACACAACGAGTAAAACGACTAGCGCAATGAGCAAGGCGCTTAAAGGGATATCGTCCAAGCTATCGCCCCAACAGCTGCAACGCCACTTTGCTGCCCAGATAGGCCAGCACCAGCATGGCAAAGCCTGTGAGCGACCAGGCAATGGCGGTGCGTCCGCGCCAGCCGTAGATTTGACGTCCCAGCAGTAAACCGGCATAGATCAGCCAGGATAAAAGCGCAAACACGGTCTTATGCTGCGTGAAATAGGCGAAAGAAAACGGTTTGCCGAACACTTGCTCGGAAAACAGGATGCCGCTGACCAAGGCGAGCGTGAGCAGCACGAAGCCGATGCCGATAATGGTAAACAACAGTTTTTCCAGCGTTAGCAGTGGCGGGAGCTTGGCAACGGAAGAGTTGAAAGCATGCGCGTGCAAACGTTTTTCCAATAAATACATAACACCTGCGTGCAATGCTGCGATGGTAAACAAAGCATAAGCAAGAAACGCCATGGCCAAGTGCGCCAGTAATAGGGATGAGGTCGTGAGTTGCACCGGACGCTCGGGCAGGATCAGCGGTAACAACACCGCCAAGGCGGCGACGGGCAGGATTACCGCCGTCAAGGCATCCACTGGTTGGCGCAGGCTGCTCAAGGCATAAATCGTCAGCGCGAGCCAGGCGATGGCGGATAGCGCTTGCCCCACCCCAATCGAAATCTCATGCGCCCCCCAACTACCGTTGACTAATAGCCAGGCATGCAGCCCGAGCGGGATCAAAATAGCCACGCGCGCCCAAGTTTGCCAACCGGTACCTGACGCGGTATTTCCCCCCGCCCAATTCGCGCGCCAGAACGCAAAAGCCAAGGCGGCATAGAGCAAGGCGGCGATGGAATAGGGGAGGGGGCCGGGCATGGATAGAGTAAAATGGCGAGTTAATGAAAACCCATTATAACGCAGCAAAGAAACAACTATGTTCGACAATCTAAGCGGGCGCCTGGCCGGCGTCATCAAGCAACTGCGCGGTCAAGCGCGGTTGACGGACGAAAATATTCAAGACGCCTTGCGTGATGTACGCATGGCGCTGCTCGAGGCCGATGTGGCGCTGCCGGTGGTGCGCGATTTCATCGCACATGTCAAAGCGCGCGCACTCGGGCGCGACGTAATCGGCAGTTTGACCCCCGGCCAAGCGCTGGTGCAAGTAGTGTACGAAGAGCTTGCCGCCCTGATGGGCACGACGCAAGAAGGGCTCAATCTCGCCACCACACCGCCAGCCATTATTCTCATGGCCGGCCTGCAGGGTGCGGGTAAAACCACGACCTGCGGCAAGCTGGCGCGATTGTTGAAAGAGCAAAAAAAGAAAGTTCTGCTCGTAAGCTGTGACGTCTACCGCCCCGCCGCAATCGAGCAACTGCGCCAACTGGGCGCGGCGATGGAAGTGGATTGTTTCGACGCCGCGGGCGATCAACCACTCGCTATCGCGCAAGCCGCAGTTACGCACGCCAAGACTCGCTATTACGATGTGCTGATCGTCGACACCGCCGGTCGCTTAGCGATCGATGCAGCGATGATGGCGGAAATCAAAGCCCTGCACGCGCTGCTAAACCCGATCGAAACCTTGTTCGTGGTGGATGCGATGCAAGGCCAGGATGCGGTCAACACCGCGAAGGCTTTTAACGACGCGCTGCCCTTGACTGGCATAGTGTTGACCAAGCTCGACGGCGATGCGCGCGGCGGCGCGGCCTTGTCGGTGCGGCAAATTACCGGCAAGCCGATCAAATTCGCCGGCGTATCGGAAAAGCCTACCGGACTGGAACCGTTCTACCCAGACCGCATGGCGCAGCGCATCCTCGGCATGGGCGATGTGCTGAGTCTGATCGAGGACACGCAACGCCAAGTCGATCACGAAGAAACCGCGCGCCTGACCAAGAAGCTCAAATCGGGTAAAGGTTTCGATCTGGAAGACTTCAAGGCGCAATTGCAACAAATGCAAAAAATGGGCGGTTTATCCGCGCTCATGGACAAGCTGCCCGGCAATCTGGCACAGGCCGCGCAAGGCAAGCAAGTCGACGACAAAGCGCTGCACCGGGTGGAAGGCATCATTAATTCCATGACCCCGGCCGAGCGCCGCAATCCTGCCTTGCTCAAAGCCTCACGCAAGCGCCGCATCGCCGCTGGCGCCGGCGTGCCGGTGCAAGAAATCAATCGCCTGCTGACTCAATTCGAGCAAATGCAGAAAATGATGAAAACTTTCTCGAAGGGCGGTATGGGCAAGATGATGCGCGGCATGAAAGGCATGCTGCCCGGCATGTGAGTGCGTGTGTCTAGTTCGGCCGCGCCGCGCTCTCGGCTAATTGCTGCACTAACTCGGGTTCCATATCGATGCCCAACTCGTCGCCGGGGTTGATCATGATGCCGAAGCCCGCGTCCATGTTCTCCAACACCCAAGTGAATTCGGTCAGCACCCCGCCTTTGAACTCCGGATAGTGTTCGAGGAAAGGCTTCGCGCGCTCCGGGCTGGTGAATAGTACCAGCGCGCTCGCACCATCATCATCTTGCACCACCAGCGGCTGGGCGTGGGTCGAGCGCTGAATGCCACTGACCGCGCCATCGTCTTTGACCGGCATGAACACTTGCGATCCCAGCAACTGCTTCATGAAAACCTCGCTCGGCGTCTCGCCCAGTTGCGCGGCGTGGAGCTGTTGTTCCAAATCGTTTTTTAAGGTTTCCATGATCTTCTGGTAGGGGTAGGGCTAAGCGTGGCCGCCGTTGCTGACTTCGGATAACAATTGCGAACCAGCCGATGACAAGCACATGTGCAAAATATTTTTTTCGTTGGCGCGCAATTCCAACAGACCCAATTGCCGCAACAGCACCAGCCGGTCATTCACGAATTCCTTGGAAGGAATGATCTCGCTCGCCAGCCCAGAGAGATTTTCATACACCGAACCTCCCTGCGATACCGCGCGCATGATTTCGAGGTCGGCACCGGAGAGGCCGGCGCGGAAGAAATCCTCGGGCGAGCGCGGCGTGCTGAGCGCTGGGCCCTCGGGCTGCTTCTGTCCCAATTGCAGCAGCTTATGCGCAATGCGCTCGAAGATGCGCCGCGACAGCAGCACATAGATCAGGCAAAAACCGGCGAAGACAAATAGGGCATTCGGTCGGGTGCGACCGAATTCGAGTAGGTTGCTCGAAGTCATATTGAGGAACAAGGGCACAGTGAGCGCGGCGACAATGCCTAGCACGATGAATTTAACTAGTTCGCGTGCAGAAGTTTTCCCCTCGGGATCACTCAAGAAAAAGTTGGCAATGCCTGCGAGCAGACCCATGGCCATCATGATGCCGAGGATCATCAACATATAGCTATCGAACAGCGCGGTATTGGTAGCGTTTCCCATATTCCCTCCTCTTGATGAATGCGCGGCCTAATCTATCTTAGCGGCGCTTTGTCTGAGTTGCTGCATCAACTTCTCTGCCGCGCTTTCCACAAAACGACGCGAGAACAGCACGAACAGTAAACAGAACCCGGCGAACACGAATAGATCAATCGGCCGTGATTTTGCCCCCGCGAGCAGATCACTCGAAATCATATTCAGAAACAGCGGCACGGTGAGCGCGGCGACAATGCCCAGCAAGGCGTATTTGATCATTTCCTTGGGCGCAGAGCCGCCACCCTTGTCGCTCATGAAGTAATTCGCCAGGCCACCCAGCATGCCGGCGATGACCATCACCGCGAGTAGCAGCAGCATGTAGTTGTCGAGTGTGATTCCGGCGGCAGTCATTTGTAAAGTTCCTTGCAGTTCCATGGTGATTCCCTCCTCAGCTTAAAAGCGAATGTAGGCGTAGCGCTGTTGTTGTAAATCCGTGGTCGCCATGTACCACATGCATACCCGGCATCAAATCTTCCGAGCTCCAAACCCTTCCGATGCCGGCATCCCAGACGTCACCCTTGATGCCGTACACGACGCGAATATTCTTCTTTTGAGCGATGGGGAGGATCGGTGTTGGGGTAATGGTGAGCGGATCAGGCTCGGCAGACGGGGGTGACGCGGCCAGATCCTGTGTGCCAGCAGACAGGAGAAAAAGAAAACAGCTGAGGATGAAAAATCGGCGCATGTATGAGGGGGACGCCTAAGTTGATGAAGCTTAGCAATTTTATCGGGCTTTTGCCAACGCTTTCAGCGCTGCACGGAGCTTGGTGACAGATGAATAGGTTAAGTCCCGCTTCGGCGCGGACGGTTTGCCTTGACCGGACTGTCTGAGCTACCTACCATTACCGGTCTTGAATTAAGGGCAATATTCGTGGAACTGGAACAAATTCGCGGGGTGATTGAAGCGGATATGCAGCGCGTAGATGCGGTGATTCGGGCGCGCCTGCACTCCGAGGTGGTGTTGATCCGCCAAGTGTCGGAATACATTATCGGCAGCGGCGGCAAGCGCCTGCGCCCGGCGCTGGTGCTGCTCTCGGCCGGGGCCTTCGGCTATCGCGGCGAGCATCATTATGAGTTGGCGGCGGTGGTGGAATTCCTCCTCAGTGCCACGCTACTGCATGACGACGTGGTGGATGAATCCAATTTGCGGCGCGGGCGGCAAACCGCCAATGCCCTGTTTGGCAACGCCGCCAGCGTCCTGGTAGGCGATTTTCTCTATTCGCGCGCGTTTCAGATGATGGTGGGCGTGAACCACATGCGTGTCATGCAAGTGCTGGCCGACGCCACCAACACCATCGCCGAGAGCGAGGT
>JAUXTZ010000374.1 GCA_030681095.1 Burkholderiales bacterium | reverse complement strand
CGCCTCGACGGCGCGATCGTGATGGCCACCGACCTGCGCGCTTCCGCCAGCTTGGTCATCGCCGGCTTGGTAGCGCAAGGCGAAACCACCGTCGAGCGCATCTATCACATCGATCGCGGCTACGAATGCATCGAAGAGAAGCTGTCGCAACTCGGCGCCCGGATTAAGCGAGTGCATTAAACCGCAGCACTCTCAGAGGATTTGCCTGCGTGGATTCCCAACAACTTACCCAGCACATCGCCGCTACTTGGCGCGACAGCGTCATCCCCTGCCTCGTCGATTACATCGCCATCCCGGCCAAGTCGCCGCTGTTCGATCCGGATTGGGCGGCGCATGGCGATATCGACCGCGCGGTGGCGCTGGCGGTGGACTGGGCGCGCAGGCAGCCGATTACGGGCATGGCGCTGGAAGTGGTGCGACTGCCCAAGCTGACGCCGACGCTCTTGATCGATATCCCTGCCTTTGAGGGCGCGCCTCTGCCTACGCCGCTGCTGGAGCGCGATATCAAAACCCGCGCGCCGAAAAACGTACTGATTTATGGCCATTTGGATAAGCAGCCCGAGATGACTGGTTGGCGCGAGGGTTTGGCCCCGTGGCAGCCGGTGATCGAAGACGGCAAGCTGTATGGGCGCGGCGGCGCGGATGACGGCTACGCGATTTTTTCTGCATTCTCGGCCATTGCTGCGCTGCAAGCACAGAATGTGGCGCACCCACGCTGCGTGGTGTTGATCGAAACCAGCGAGGAATCCGGTAGCCCGGATTTGCCGGCGTATATGCAAGCCTTGTCCCCGCGCATCGGCACACCGGATTTGGTGATCGCGCTTGATTCCGGCTGTGGCGATTATGCGCGGCTGTGGAGCACTGCCTCGCTGCGCGGCATGGTGGGCGGCGCGCTCCGAGTGCAAGTGCTCACCGAGGGTGTCCATTCAGGCGATGCAAGTGGCGTCGTACCTTCATCCTTCCGCATCGCACGCCAGTTGTTGTCGCGTATCGAAGATGAAACCAGCGGGCGTATTTTGCCACCGGAATTTCACGCGCCCATTCCCGAAGCGCGCGAGCGCCAGGCAGCGCAAGCGGCGCAAATTCTCGGCCGCGTGGTGCATGAGAAATTCCCCTTTCACGGCTCAACCCAACCGATGGAGCGTGACCTCACACAATTGGTGTTGAACCGCGCGTGGCGCCCGACGCTGTCGGTTACCTGCGCCGACGGCCTGCCACCCTTGAAGAACGCGGGCAACGTGCTGCGGCCAAATACCGACTTGAAACTTTCACTGCGCCTGCCGCCGACAGTGGATGCGTCCGCAGCCGCCGATAGGCTCAAGCAAATCTTGGAACGCGATCCGCCACATAGCGCGACCGTTAATTTCGACATCGAGCAAGCGGCAACCGGCTGGAGTGCGCCAGAACTCGCACCCTGGCTTGCAAAAGCGCTAACGCAAAGCTCGCAGCATCATTTCGACAAGGCCGCCGGGTTTTTAGGCGAAGGCGTGACCATTCCCTTCATGAGCATGCTGGGCCAACAATATCCGCAAGCGCAATTCGTCATCACCGGGGTGTTGGGGCCGCATTCCAATGCGCATGGGCCGAATGAATTCTTGGATCTCGATTACGCACAAAAATTGACTTGCTGCGTGGCGGAAATCATCGCGGCGGTAAAATGAAAAATGGCGGCCGGTGGCCGCCATTCAATAGCACAACCTTTACATTACAAATCGTTATGCGTGCCGTCACAAAACGGCAAGGTCTCGCTCATGCGGCAGCCGCACAACCAGGCGCTGCCTGTTTTCTCCGCGACAAATGATATCGGCTCCACGCCAGCACCTTCATGAGATCCATCGCACCAGGGTTGATTTTTACTCTTGCCGCAGGCGCAGTACCAATATTCCTTGCTGGCTTCTACTTGAACTTCATACGGTGCATTTTGCAAGATCGATCTCTCCATTGAATGAATGATGGCGCGCCGCCTTAGCCTTTTTTTAAACAGGGGTTTGTGCCAGGACGGACAGGCCGGTACAATATGCCACAAATGGCCGCGCCATGGAGAATGTAAACCTCACGAATCAATTTTTGATTGCCATGCCTAACATGGCGGACCCCTATTTTTCTAAGTCGCTCACTTATATCTGCGAGCATAACGAGCAAGGGGCGCTCGGCATTGTCATCAACCGTCCGATCGACCTCACCCTCTCTACCCTGCTCGACCAAATCGATATCTCCCTCACTCACGCTGAGATCGGCAATATCCCCGTCCACTTTGGCGGCCCGGTGCAAATGGATCGCGGCTTCGTGCTGCACCGGCCCTTGGGCGAATGGCAATCGACGATGAAAGTCAGCGACGAGATTGGCCTCACGACCTCGAAAGACATCTTGCAAGCCGTGGCGGAGGGCACCGGGCCGAATCAATTTTTCTTGACCCTGGGTTATGCCGGCTGGGCGCCGGGGCAGTTGGAGCATGAGATCTCGCTGAATGCCTGGCTCACTGTGGCGGCCGACACCAGCCTGATTTTTGATATCCCGGTCGAGGCACGCTTCGAAGCGGCCATGCACCTGCTTGGCATCGACACCATGAATCTGTCGGAGGATGTGGGGCATGCATAATTCGGCCCAGCGCAA
>JAUXTZ010000358.1 GCA_030681095.1 Burkholderiales bacterium | reverse complement strand
GGATGGCTTGAACGATATGGTGGACGACGCCGACATCGAGTTGGCGATGCGGTCGATCAAGGAAAATATTCCCCTGCTGGTACGGCAATTGGTGATGATGGCGAACGACAATGGCGGCCACGACAATATCTCGGTGGCGGCGATCAAGGTCGAGAAGCCGTTTCCCCTGCGCCCTGGTTTTTTTGCGCGCTGGTTTGGCTCGCACGTTTAAGCAAGAGGGTAACCATGGCTAAATTGGTTTTAAGTATGAATGGGTCGGTGCTCGGCAATTATTTCCTGGAGAAGGAACGTTTCTCTTTCGGGCGCAAGCCGACCTGCGATATCCAAATCAACGACCAGGGCGTGTCCAAGGAGCATGCGGTGATTCTCACCGTGGGCAACGATCAGATATTGGAAGACCTCGGGTCTACCAACGGCACCCTGGTGAACGGTGAAAAAGTGCAGCGCCACATCCTGCAAAACGGCGATGTGATCGAGGTCGGGCGTTACAAGCTGAGATTTGTCAACGCCAAGGCCATGCCGGACATGGATTTCGACAAGACCTTGATGATCCCCGCTTTTGACCGCACCAAGCTCAAGCAAGAGGGTGCCGTCAAGGATGAGGCGGATACTCAGAGCATCGCCACCGCGGCGGCCAATGCGCGCAACGTGAAAACCATTTTTCCACTGGGCGCGGTGCGCGGCATCAGCGGTGAGAATACGGGCCGGGAGATCGATCTGTCGCGTTCGATTACGACGTTAGGTAAGCCGGACAATTCGGCTATCATCACGCGCCGCCCGGTCGGCTATTTCATCACCCACGTGGTCGGCAAGAAACATCCTATCGTCAACGGCAAGGCCATCGGTGACGATCCATATCCACTCGATAATTTGGATCAGATCGAAGTCGGGGTGGACAAGCTGCAGTTCTATTTAAAGTAAGCGCCGATTTAGCTTATCTGCGCTTCGAATATTTTCCCGCTGTGCTCCCGGCTATCCGGGCCCATCAAATACAGGTAAAGCGGCATGAGCCGCGTAGGTTCCGGCAATTGCATGCGGTCTTCCGCTGGGTGGCTGATCAAGCGCTGCGGCGCGCGCACCGGGCCGGGGATCACCACATTCATGCGTAAACTCGGGTGCACCGCCAGCTCTTGCGCCCATATCGTGACTAAGGCTTCCAGCGCCCATTTCGATACCGCGAAGGCACCCCAGAACGCCGCCGGCTGGTGGCCATGCGTTTCCGAAGTCAGTAGTACCGCGCTATCCGGGGAGCGCGTGAGCAAGGGCAGACAAGCACGGGTCAAGGCCACCGGCGCCGCCAGATTGACCCGCAGCGTACCCATCCATTGATCCAGCGATTGGTATTCGAGCGGGGCCAAGCCATCGAAGCGCGCCGCATTGTGCAACATACCGTCGAGCCGTCCAAGCTGTTCGAAAATCGCCTGCGCCATCGCCTGAAAATTGTCGTCGCTGGCTTGTGCCAAATCCAGCTTGAGTGCCATCGGCTCGGGGTAGCCGCAGGTGACGATCTCGTCGTAGACGGCATCGAGCCGCTTCTGCTTGCGCCCTAGCAGGATCACCGTGGCGCCATGTTGGGCATAGGCGAGGGCAGCCGTTTTACCGATGCCTTGGCCTGCGCCGGTGACCAGTATCACGCGATCTTTGAGCAAATCGGGGCCAGGGGAATAATGAGGGGAATAATTCATTGCAGTGCTTTCTGTATAGCGAGCGCGCATTGTATCCCGCTTCGCACCGCGGATTCGAGTGTGGCGGGATAATCGCAAGCGGTGTAGTCGCCGGCGAGAAACAGCCCTGCTATCGGCGTGACATTGTCCGGCCGTGAGATTGACGGCAGACAAGTGAACGTTGCACGCTTTTCCGCGATGACTTGCGTCCAGTTTGCTTGCGCGGGGAAGCCGAGTTGTTCATGCAGTTCGCGCGCTGCTCTTTCGGCCAACATCGCATGCGGAAGCGCTTCATGCGCGCCCTCGGCGCTGATCACCACCGCCATCAAACCGGGTTGATTGGAAAGTGTGCCACGATCAAACACCCATTGGCTCAACGTATTTGATAGGCCCAGCATCGGGAAGGGCAGTCGCATCGAGGCAGCGTATTGCAGATAGACCGTATAGATGGGCTGATAGTGAAACGCACCGATTTGTTCCATTACCGGTTGCAGGGACGGGAGTTGCTCGAGCAAATCAGCAACACGGAACGGCGGTACCGCGCAGATCACTTGCGCGAAGTGTTCCGTCCCATGATCGCCATGCAGGGCGAATCCGCCAGCGGCCAACGCAACCCGCTGAATGCGCTGATTGAGGCGAATTTCTCCACCGTGTGCAGCAATAAAACGCGCCGCCGGATCCGGCAAGAGTTGACCGAGATCGACGCGTGGCAGCAGTAGTCGGCTGTCGTCGCGCGTGCCGAAAAAGGCATCGCGCAATACGTTGACGAAGACTTGGGCCGACGCCAAGTGCGGCGGTGTATTCAACGCGGCGAGGCATAAGGGATGCCACAGATAACCATTCAAGGCAGGGCTTTGCCGGTGCTGGGTAAGCAGGGATGAAACAGAAATATCCGGCATGACACGAAATGCGCCGTGCTTGAGTGTGGCAAGAAAACGTACAGCGGAAAGTTTGTCGCGTAATGGGATGCCACGACTTTTCAGTAAGCCGAGCCCGAGGTGCCATGGTGCGGGCAAGGGTGCGGCGCTGAGATAAAACGCCGGCGCGACCTGCAGCGTCAGCGGCGGCGCGTAGCAAGCTGCGGCCACATCGACCCCCACCGAGGCGAGCAGCCGCAATGTTTCGCGATATGCGCCGATCAGAATGTGCTGGCCGTTATCCAGCGCCAAGCCATTGATCTCAACCCGCCGCGCGCGTCCGCCGAGTTGAGCGGCGCTTTCAAACAGCGTGACCGGGATGCCTTGCCCGGCCAGGGTAACGGCGGCGGCGAGCCCGGCCCAACCGCCACCGATGACGGCAACAGCCATGTGCTAACTAAATACCCAAGTGCGCCACGCGATCCACAGCTTGCGCAGCGGGGTCAGGGTGATGCGCTGGTGGAGCACGCGGAAATCGTCGCGTTCGATTTCATTCAACAGCTTTTGGTAAATCGCCGCCATCACCAGCCCCGGCCGTTGGCTCTTCCGGTCTTGTAGCGGCAAGGCTTGCAGCGCTTGCTGATAGAACGCGCGTGCGCGTGCCACTTGATGCGCCATCAAGGCGCGAAATCCTGCACTCGCGTGCCCCTGCAGCAGATCGCTTTCGGTGACGCCGAATTGCGCGAGCTCGTCTTGTGGCAAATAGATGCGGTTGCGGCGCGCGTCTTCGCCCACGTCGCGAATGATATTGGTCAATTGAAACGCCATGCCCAGATCGTGTGCGTATTTCAGCGTCTTGCGATCGCTATAGCCAAAGATGGCGGCGGCGAGTTGGCCCACCACCGAGGCGACGCGGTAGCAGTAAAGTTGCAGCGCTTTGAAATCGGCATAGCGCACGTATTGCAGATCCATCTCCATGCCGTCGATGATTTCCTCGAATTGCTCCAGTGCCAGATCATAGGCGCGAATCGCCGGTAGCAATGCCTGGCTGACCGGGTGGGTGGGTCGGTCGGCAAAAGTATTGGCCAACTCCGTGCGCCACCATTCGAGTTTGGTGCGGGCGAGGCTCGCATCGGCGCATTCATCTGCGATGTCGTCTACTTCACGGCAGAAAGCATACAAGGCGGTAATCGCCTCGCGACGAGGTTTGGGCAAGAACAAGAAGCTGTAGTAGAAACTAGAGCCGCTTTGCGCGGCTTTTTCTTGGCAGTATTCGGCAGGGGTCATTTAGCTCTTACGGCGCGGTAAATCATGTAAAGCCAATCGGCGGGTTTTAAAACCGGGCGCGCGTGGAATACATCACCGTGCACGTCATGTAGTTTTTTCAAAATTCTGTCTCCCCCCATGATGATCAGGCGCATTTCCAGTCCGATGCGACCGTTGAGTTGTTTGCCCAAGGGTGCGCCCGCTTGGAGTAGTTTGCGTGTGCGCGTAATTTGAAATTGCATGAATGGCCACCATAGCCCACTTGGCTCACCGTTTGCGAGTTGATGCTCGGTAATGCCGTATTGTGCCAGTTCGTCTTGCGGCAGGTAAATGCGCCCCTTCTGATAATCGATAGCGATGTCCTGCAAAAAGTTGATGAGCTGGAGTGCGGAACAGATCCCGTCAGAATAGGCCAAAGCGCGCGCATCGGTGACGCGATACAAGTGCAGCAATAGCCGGCCTATCGGGATGGCGGAGCGGCGGCAATAATCCATGACTTCGCCGAAATGCTGATATCGGGTCTGGGTGACATCTTGGCTGAACGCATCCAACAGGTCGCGGAAATACTGAATCGGCAACTGATGCTCGTGAATCACCAGCGCCAAAGCGCGGAATAGCGGCAGCTCACTGAGCTCGCCGCGTTCGATGCGATCCAACTCAGCGCGAAATTGATTTAGCCGGATCAGGCGTACTTCAGGCGGGTCATTGCCTTCATCGGCAAAATCATCGGCCTGACGCGCAAAGGCATAAATGACCTGAACTGGGCGGCGCAGACGACGCGGCAGCAGGATGGATGCGACCGGGAAATTTTCGTAATGGGTGATCGGATAGTCCACGGTTTCTCAGCAAAGTGTTGTAAGTACAGGGAAAATAGAGAGAAATGACTGAAAGGCCTGAATCGAATAAAATACACCATTTTTCATGTCGAGTTTAGCGAAAGTGGCGGAATTGGTAGACGCACTGGATTTAGGTTCCAGCGGGTAACCCCCGTGGGGGTTCGAGTCCCCCCTTTCGCACCAGATACCAGTCGTAATTTTTAAGGACACATTAAATCATGCAAGCACAGGTTGAGAATATCGGGCAGTTGGAACGGCGCATTCGTGTTTCCGTTCCGCGTGCGCAAATCGATGCGGAAATTGAAAACCGCCTAAAGCGTATCGCGCGCACCGCGAAGATTCATGGGTTTCGCCCCGGTAAGGTGCCTATGAAGCTCGTCGCCCAGCAATATGGTGGCCAAGTGCGGCAGGAAGTGATCTCCGAAGCCGGTAGCCGCGGCATCAGCGACGCCTTGTACGAACAAAAAATCAAAATCGCCGGCATGCCGCGCTTCGAGACGGCAGCCGATGCGGCGAACGGCGAGCAACTAGAATTTACCGCGACCTTCGAGGTATATCCCGAAGTGGTCGTGGGCAGTATCGCCAGCGCCAAAATTGAGCGCCCAACGGTTCAAGTGTCGGACGCCGATGTCGATAAAACCATTGATATCTTGCGCAAGCAGCGGGCAACCTTCGAGCCGGCCGAGCGTGCCGCACAGCAGGGCGATCAAGCCGATATCGACTATATTGGTAGTATTGATGGCCAGCCGTTTGCGGGCGGCGCCACCCAAGGCTATATCGTCACCCTGGGCGAAGGCCGGACATTAGCCGATTTTGATCGCCCGCTCGAGGGCATGAAAGCTGGCGAGGAAAAAACTTTCGACCTGACTTTTCCCGCCGATTACCACGGCAAAGACGTGGCGGGAAAAACCGCGCAGTTTCAGGTGAAGGTGAATCGTGTGCTGGCAGCCCGTTTGCCGGAGATTGGCCCGGAACTTGCTCAAGCATTGGGTGTAGAGGATGGTGATGTAAACAAAATGCGCATCGAAGTCCGCGCCAATATTGAACGTGAAGTAAGCAAGCGGGTCGAAAATAAGGTGAAGGAGCAGGTAATGCAGGTGCTGGTTGAAGCCACGCCAATGTCGGTGCCGCGCGCGCTGATTGAAGGAGAGATCGAGCGACTGCAGCAACGCGCACGCCAAGATATGGAAGTGCGTGGCATCAAGGCTGACAATATGCCGATGCCCGCGGATTTGTTCGAAGCGCAAGCGCAACGCCGTGTCACCTTGGGATTGATCTTGGCCGAAGTGGTAAAGGCGCACGATCTCAAGGCGCAAGCGGAGCAAGTGCGCAAGCTGGTGGATGAGTATGCCGAGAGCTATGAAAAGCCCGAGCAGGTGGTGGCTTGGTACTACGAAAACCCTACTCGGCTCGCGGAAGTGGAGTCCATGGTGCTGGAACAGAATGTGGTAAGCTGGGCCCTGAATCAAGCGCAGGTGGAAGATAAACCGACTGTATTCGACGACCTGATGGGAATCAATAAATGATCGATCGTTTCATGGATTTTACTGGTCAAAACGGCTTCGATCCGAAGATGCTCGGGTACATCCCGATGGTGATCGAGCAGAGCGGCCGTGGCGAGCGCGCTTACGATATTTATTCGCGCTTGCTGAAAGAGCGCGTGGTGTTTTTGGTCGGTGTGGTGAATGACATGAGCGCCAATCTGGTATTGGCGCAAATGCTATTCCTCGAATCCGAGAACCCGGACAAGGACATCTCGTTCTACATCAATTCGCCCGGCGGGTCGGTGTCGGCGGGGATGTCGATTTACGACACCATGCAATTCATCAAGCCCGATGTATCCACCTTGTGCGTGGGCCAAGCGGCCAGCATGGGCGCATTCCTGCTCTCGGCGGGCGCGAAAGGTAAGCGTTTTTGCCTACCCAATTCGCGCGTGATGATTCATCAGCCGATGGGCGGTTTCCAAGGTCAGGCGTCGGATATCGAGATTCACGCCAAGGAAATCCTTTATTTGCGCGCGCAACTGAATGAAATTCTATCCAAGAATACCGGACAGTCGATCGAAGTGATCGAGCGTGACACCGATCGCGATTTTTTCATGAGCGGCGATCAATCAGTAAGTTATGGCCTGGTGGACAAGGTGCTTGTCAACCGAGGCGAAACATCGGTTTAATGTCACTAAACCGTCATTTAAGGGCAAGGCTATGAACGACAATACCGCTAGCACTGACAAGCTTCTCTACTGCTCCTTCTGCGGCAAGAGCCAACATGAAGTACGCAAACTCATCGCCGGCCCATCGGTATTCATTTGCGACGAGTGCGTCGATTTGTGCAACGACATCATTCGCGAAGAAATCCAAGGTGACCAAGGCGCCAAGGGTGCCGGCACCGAGTTGCCGACCCCGGCCGAGATTTGCCAAATCCTCGATCAATATGTGATCGGCCAAAAAGTGGCAAAAAAGATTTTGTCGGTCGCCGTGTATAACCACTACAAGCGCCTTAAAACTCAACCCAAGGCCGATGAAGTCGAGCTTTCGAAGAGCAATATTCTGCTGATCGGTCCCACCGGTTCGGGCAAGACCCTGCTTGCGCAAACTTTGGCACGGCTCTTGAATGTGCCGTTCGTTATCGCCGATGCGACTACGCTGACCGAGGCCGGCTATGTGGGCGAGGATGTCGAGAACATCATTCAGAAGCTATTGCAAAAGTGCGACTACAACGTGGAGAAGGCGCAGCAAGGCATCGTCTACATTGATGAGATCGACAAAATTTCGCGTAAATCAGATAACCCCTCGATCACTCGTGATGTCTCGGGTGAGGGCGTGCAGCAAGCCTTGCTGAAATTGATCGAAGGCACCATCGCCTCGGTGCCCCCGCAAGGTGGGCGCAAGCATCCGAACCAGGAATTCGTGCAGGTCGATACCGGTAATATTTTGTTCGTTTGCGGTGGCGCATTCGATGGCTTGGTTAAAGTGATCCGCAACCGCTCCGAAAAGGGCGGCATAGGTTTCGGTGCACAAGTGAAAAGCAAAGACGACCGCAAGGCGATTGGTGAAGTGCTGCGCGAAGTCGAGCCCGAGGATTTGATCAAATACGGTTTGATCCCAGAATTTGTTGGCCGCCTGCCGGTGGTCGCGACCTTGGAAGAGTTAGATGAAAACGCGCTGGTGCAAATTCTCACCGAGCCCAAAAATGCATTGATTCGCCAATATCAAAAACTCTTTGCTATGGAAGGCGTCGAGCTGGAATTTCGTGATGGCGCGATCGATGAGATCGCGAAGAAGGCGCTCCAACGCAAAACCGGTGCGCGCGGCTTGCGCTCGATCATGGAGCATGCCTTGCTCGACATCATGTTCGAGTTGCCTTCGCTCAAAGATGTGACCAAGGTGGTGGTTGACGAAGAGGTGGTCAAGGGTAAATCCAAGCCGCTCCTCATCTACGCCGACCAGCCTCGCGTCGCATGATTCCCCGGGATTACTTGATTCAAGTAATCCCTTCTCGAACCGCTATTTATTTTGAAGGACTGGGCGTCGCCATCTCGGGCGCTTCACGGGTTTTCCTGCCCTTGGCCCTTGATATTACCGGGCGGGGCCCCATCTCTTATCAACAAGCTTCTTACTTAGGCAGATAAATCATGAGCTTACCTCAAGAGACCCAGGGCGACCGCGTAACCCTTCCCTTACTTCCCCTGCGTGATGTGGTGGTGTATCCGCATATTGTCATCCCACTATTCGTAGGCCGACCCAAATCCATTAAGGCACTAGAAGTCGCGATGGAGGCGGGCAAGCACATTCTATTGGTGGCGCAGAAATCAGCCTCGAAGGATGAGCCAAGCACCGACGATCTTTACCATGTAGGTAGTGTGGCCAGCATTTTACAAATGCTGAAATTGCCCGATGGCACCGTCAAGGTGCTGGTCGAAGGCAATCAGCGCGCGCACATCAAGGAATTCATCGACGCCAAAACACATTTTGCGGCCGAAGCGGAGATCGCCGAGATTGAGCCGCCGACCGATAAAGAAACCCTGGCGTTGATGCGCAGCGTATTCACCGAGTTTGACCAATACGTCAAACTCAATAAGAAAATCCCGCCCGAGATTTTGACTTCACTGGCCAGCATCGACGATGCGGGCCGGCTGGCCGATACCATCGCGGCGCATCTGCCCATCAAACTCGAACAGAAACAGGAAATCCTCGAAATGTTCGCCGTGCATGCCCGGCTCGAACATTTGTTCGGCTTGCTCAATGCCGAGATCGACATCCTGCAAGTTGAAAAGCGTATCCGTGGTCGCGTGAAGCGCCAGATGGAAAAGAGCCAGCGCGAGTATTATTTAAACGAGCAAGTCAAAGCGATTCAAAAAGAGCTCGGCGACTTGGAAGAGGGTGCTGACAACGATGATTTGGAAAAACGCATCGCGGATGCGCGCATGTCGAAAGAAGCCAACACCAAGGCGATGGCTGAGCTGAAAAAACTCAAGATGATGTCGCCGATGTCCGCGGAAGCCACCGTGGTGCGCAACTTCATCGAAACCATCGTCAATTTGCCGTGGCGTAAGAAGACCAAGATCAGCAAGGATCTGAGCCATGCCGAAGCGATTTTGGATGAAGATCATTACGGCCTCGACAAGGTGAAAGAGCGCATCATTGAATATCTCGCCGTGCAGCAGCGTGTGGACAAGCTCAAGGCGCCGATTCTATGCTTGGTCGGGCCACCCGGCGTAGGCAAGACCTCGCTCGGCCAATCGATCGCCAAGGCCACCAACCGTAAGTTCGTGCGCATGGCGCTGGGCGGCGTGCGCGATGAATCCGAGATTCGCGGCCACCGCCGCACTTACATCGGCTCCATGCCGGGAAAAATTTTGCAAAGCATGACTAAGGTTGCGGTGAGGAATCCTCTGTTTCTGCTCGATGAAGTAGACAAGATGGGCATGGATTTTCGTGGCGATCCCTCGTCGGCGCTGCTCGAAGTGCTCGACCCGGAGCAGAACGTCGAATTTCGCGACCATTATTTGGAGGTCGCCTACGACCTCTCCCAGGTATTTTTCATTACCACGGCCAATACGTTGGAAACAATTCCAGCCCCGCTTCTCGACCGGATGGAGGTTATTCATCTTTCCGGTTATACTGAAAGCGAGAAGGTCACCATTGCCAAAGATTACCTGATACCACGTCAGGTGCGGGAAAATGGCCTGCATCCTGAGGAAGTGAAATTCACCAGGCAAGCCTTGCGGACGATTATCAATCGCTACACGCGCGAGGCT
>JAUXTZ010000355.1 GCA_030681095.1 Burkholderiales bacterium | reverse complement strand
CAAACTGCTCACCGATTACCGCGTCGTCATCATCGGCGTGGACGACCCCACCATCGCGCAGTGGATCGCCAAGCGCGAACTGGTCAGCACCGGCACGGGAATTGAAACAGACAGCGAATCGCTCGCCGCCCAGATCGGCCTGCTCAAGGCCATCAAGGACTACGACCTCAAGCGCATCATCAGCTTCCACAGCCGCGTCAACCGCGCCGAAGCCTTCACGACCGACATCAGCCAAATCATGGCATGGATCGGCGACGAACATCGCCCCAGCGGAACCCTGCGCACCGACTTCGTCTCCGGCAACATGCCCGCCAACAAACGCAAGATAAAACTCGATCAACTCAAAGCCCTGAACGCAGACGAACGCGGCGTGCTGAGCAATGCGCGCTGTTTGTCCGAAGGCGTGGATGTGCCTTCCCTTGATGGCGTCGCATTTATTGACCCACGCAGCAGCCAGGTGGACATCATCCAGGCCGTGGGCCTCGCCATACGTCTGAGTCCGGATAAAAAGGCTGGCACCATCGTCCTGCCGGTGTTTATCGCCGCCGGGGAAAATGCCGAGGACACAATAGAGGCCAGCAACTTCAAACCTATCTGGGATGTGCTAAATGCGTTGAAGGCGCACGACGATGTGCTGGCTTGTGAGTTGGATCAGATCAGAACTGAACTGGGTAGGAAGCCGGGTACAGGCATCAGCGCCGACGGCCTGCGCAAAATCACCATTGATTTGCCGGCTACAGTTGATGCGAATTTTGGCAGCGCACTGCGCACCTATCTGGTTGAGCAAGTCACGGCGCCTTGGAGTTTCTTTTTTGGTTTGTTGGAGGCGTATATCGAACGTGAAGGGCACGCCAAGGTAACAAATGAATACAAAACTGCTGCCGGATTCCGCCTTGGTCAATGGGCTGCTGTACAGCGGAGAACAAAGGACAGCATGTCATCGGAGCGCAAAGCGCGGCTGGAAGGCTTACTCGGCTGGAGTTGGGAATTTCGAGAAGATAATTGGGAAGAAGGATTTCGTTATGTTAAAGAATTCGCGGATCGAGAAGGGCATGCCAGCGTGCCTCTCGATTTCAAATCGGCAGATGGTTATAAAGTCGGTTTCTGGGTCGCTAACCAACGAGCAAGAACAGACATCATGTCTTCAGAGCGCAAGGTACTGCTGGAAACATTACCCGGTTGGAGTTGGGATCCCTTTACAGATAAGTGGAACAATGGATTCTGCCATCTTAAGGAATTCGCAGATCGAGAGGGGCATGCCGAGGTTCCTCAGAACTACAAGACAGCAGATGGATTTCCACTCGGTAGCTGGGTAACGACAAAGCGATTAACGAAACCTACGATTACAACAGAACGCAAAGTGTTGCTGGAAGCATTACCCGGATGGACTTGGAATACAGTTGATAAAAGGTGGGAAGAAGGGTTTCGTTATCTCAAAGAATTTGCTGAAATAAATGGGCACGCCAATGCTCCAATTGGTTACACAGCTGCAGATGGCTATCGCCTTGGGCAGTGGGTTTCTGTTCAGCGGGGTCAGAAGGACAGCATGTCATCGGAGCGCAGTGAGCGGCTTGAGGCGTTACCCAATTGGAGTTGGAGTCCACATACAGCCAAGTGGGAAAAAGGGTTTAGCTATCTAAAGGAATTCGTAGAGCGAGAGCGACATTGTTTGCCCCCTGCGCTATATAAAACAGATGATGGATATACTCTCGGTAGTTGGGTAAATACCCAACGATCGACAAAGGACAGAATGTCACCCGAGCGAAAAGCTCGGCTGGCGGCATTGCCCGGCTGGGTTTGGCGAGTTAAGTGAGGTAGGCGTATGTCAATCTCGCTACTCTCGGAATTAGATGGCAAACTCATCGACGGATTGCAGTTCTGTGCAATGACGTATGCACTGTTTGAGCAGATACGTAGCACCGATAGTGGTCCGTCACGCCTACGCATGCGCGTGACCGAAGTCGAGAAGAAGTTGATCGAGGAACTGCTGCCGATTTGCAAGTACATACAGGCAAAATACCGAGCAGGGCGCTTCATCTCCGTTCGCTGGGTCAATGGGAGCCAACAGTTTGATGCCGAAGTTGTTCAGGCTGGCTTCTATGTCGAGCGAGGCTGTTTTGCCGCATCTGCATATCTGGAAGCGACGTGCGTGATGCATCCCAAAGATTACTTGAGTAGAGAGCTGCTAGACACGAAGGGAGGTGCATTCGGTCTTGATGGCATTCGCAGGCTCAAGAATGGAGAAATTGAGTCCAATCCAGTCATTCATCGGAATCGCGAATTCATACAGTCATACAGCAAGCTTGTTCTCAAGCAGATCGGAAAGAAGGCAAGTATCAATTACCCACCCGAGACCACGCTCATTATCCAGTGCGCCTTGAATACCCTCTACACTCCGGATGAGTGGGAAGTGCTAGTTGCCGAAGTCCGAAACTTGCAACCCGAACACCAGTTTCGTGAGATATTCATTTTCGATACTGTGACCGAATACTCTTGCAGTCTTTAAACGACAGCCTACGATTTTTCAGAACCCGTAGGATGCGGTGAGGAACGAACCGCATCGTTCGCGAACATCAACCCGAACGAACCAGCCAACCCATGACGGACTACCGCCGCGCCCATGTCCCCGGCGCAACCTGGTTTTTCACGGTCAACCTGACCGAGCGCCAAGCAGAAACAATGGGGTCACATCTTTCATTGCCACAAAAAAATTAAGACGGCTTAAGCCGTAATCTCATCGATCAGTTCAGGATGTTTGTCCAACAGCCGGAACAAGTTGATCACTGCAGCCACGGGCCTCGCTTTGCCATTCTCATAGCGGGAAAAAGCATTGACCCCGCCGCCAGCGATTGCGGCGGCTCGCCGCTGTGAGAGTTTGAGTTTTTTGCGAATACGGGCAAGCTCTGCGGATTCTTCCGCATCGACTTTCAGTCGCAATTTTTCCAATGCTTGCGCATATCGCGTACCTTCCTTACCGGCAAACTCAATTTCTCCGCACGCCGGACAATGCCAACTGTTTATTGCACGAACCGTGGCGCGGTGACCACGGTATTCAATCACCGCATCTTTTTTGCCGCGAACCATGTCGCCTTGCTCGCAATTCAGGCACAGGTGTTTCATTTCATTTCTCCTTGAATTGGATAACCACGGTGCCGTTTTCACGCAAGGTGACTTTGATGTGGCTTCTTTTTCTCCATGCAGAAATATAACCTATTAGGTTATGTATAACAATGATTGTTCTTTCAGAAATGATGCCAAATTTATAGCACGCAGAAATGTTGGGGGGCTCGGGCATGCCCGACCCGTTATTCACAGCGGGCGAGGCATGCCTCGCCCCTACAGTATTCGGTGATGGATGTTTTAGTTTTGGGTATCCGTAATACGCGGCTGATTTCAATTTGTGTTGAGATTTGTTGGGCGGCAATACCGCTATTTTCCTGCGATCTCGACCGGCACTGCATCTAATGGCGATTCAAAGGCAATGAAGAGGACGCATGGGACGGCGCTTGCGCAGAAACCCTTGTGCGGTCGTTTGGCGGGGCCATACGCATAAGTTCCCGGCCGGAGAATGGCCGTCTTCTGACCGTCATAGGTGACATGAAGCTTGCCTGCAACCAGCACCATGCGCTCTGCGGAAGTATGCCAATGTAGCGGGATGGTCGACTTGGCGGGTACTTTAAAAAACACGTCGAGGTTGTCTTTCGCCGGGTCGCCGTGAAGAACGGCGATCGCACATCCTTTGGGCAAGAACGGTGGGCAGGGCCCCCACTTAAGCTGCGCATCATCGGCAGTACGCGTCAGCGCCTGCTCAGGAACCGGCGCTTGTGCGAGTGCGAAGGAGCCGACAAGGCTCAACAAAAGCAATAAAGCCGCCTGTGAATGACCAATAAAGGCGTAGTTACCCATGACGAATTTCTCCTCTTGAGTGAAACTGGTGTGCAGCTTGATTGCCGCCCAGCCCTTATTCAACGGATCTGCCGATCCGTACTTTCACGCAATACGGATACCTTGCTTTATAGCGCAAGGCTTGTCGACATTCCAACCTTAAAACTTCACCACTTCCCAAAATTTCATATTCAACACCTTGGTCGTGCTCTTCCCCAACTCCCCAATGTATTCCTCCGGCGTGCCTTTTAGGTTGGGATTCGTGCCGTAGTGCATGGGAATGGCGTATTTCGGCTTGAGATAATGCGTCGTCGCGAAAGCAGCATCCTTTGGATTCATCACAAAATGCCCACCGATGGGGATCATCACCAAGTCCGGCTGGTAGTAGCGGCTGATCAAGCTCATGTCGCCGAATAGGCCCGTGTCCCCCATGTGGTAGACCTTGAAGCCGTTTTCGAACTCGATGATAAAACCCGCCGGCTCCCCGCCTACGTGCACCTCGGCCTGGCTGGTTTTGGGATTTGTCCACAGATATTCGGAGCTGTGCTCGGCGCGCGTCATGGTGATCTTGATGCCCTCGCCCAGCGGCGTAATCACTCCACCTTTATTGAAGCGCGGGGCTAACTCAGCGGGCAATTCACCCAAGGCGACCAGCGTATTGCCTAAACCCGCGGGCCCATACAGCGGCGCATTGTGCTGCTTGGCCAGCGCCGGCCCATCGCCTACGTGATCGCCATGCGCGTGCGTGACCAGTATCAGATCCACCTTGCCCAGCTTGATCAGATCTTTTTGTTCCGCAGAGAGTTTGGGGTTCTTGGTGATAAACGGATCGATCAAAATCACCTTGCCAGTCACCGACGTGAGTTTGAAAGCCGCATGGCCCAACCACTGCACCGTTACTTGGCCTGCTACTTTGTCTGCCGCCAGCGCGTGCGTAGGCATCAAGCTGAACAAAAAGCCAAAGCAGCAAAACAAACGACGAATGTGAAAAACGCTCATAGCACGCTCCCAATACGATGAATGAATTGCCATTATCCAGCCATTACGGCGTCGATGTCAGCAGCCTGCCTCCGGTCAAACAACTTCCTGATTAGCCCTCAAACTCAGCTCGTTCCGGGTCCGCGTAGCGGACCCCGGAATATGACGAACGGTTCTAGGTGGCTGAGCTTGGGAGCTAATCAAGAACAACTTTTCCAGCGCACCCTCGATCTGATCTTCGGAAATAAAGTTAAGCATAGCCAAGCCGCAAGCTTTGTGCTAAATTCTGGCCAGACTGGACAGAATTAACGGAGAGTATCATGCACAGCGAATGGCAATTGCAAGAAGCAAAGGGCAACTTCAGCCAGCTCATCAAACGGGCGGCGGGCGGTGACGCCCAAGTGGTCACGGTGCATGGCAAGCCGACTGCGGTGGTGGTTTCGGCAGAAGAATACGCCCGGCTCACGCGCCGCCGGGGCAAGCTCTCTACCGCGCTGCTGCGCCCCGACCTCGCAATCGAAGACCTGGAGTTTCCCCGCAGCCGCGACACCGGACGCAACGTCGAGCTATGAGCTGGCTGCTCGATACTTGCGCGCTTTCCGAATACGCAAAAAAAGCCCCCGCGCCGGAAGTGATCGCCTGGCTGGACGAGCAGGACGAAGCCAGCCTGTTCATCAGCGTCATCACCCTGGGGGAAATCGAAAAAGGCATCCTCAAATTGCGCAAAACCGACCCGCGCCGCAGCCAGAAGCTCACCGCCTGGCTGGGCAAGGTGGAGCAGCGCTTCGCCGGGCGCATCCTGCCACTCGACGCCGCAGCGCTCCACGTCTGGGCGCAAATTGCCGCCCACGCCGAACTGGCCGGGCAGCCCCTGCCGGTGATGGATGGCCTGCTTATGGCCACCGCCCAATGCCACGGCCTCACCGTGGTCACCCGTAACGTGCAGGATTTCGCACCATACCCGCAAGTGTTCAACCCTTGGGCGCTGTAGATTAGCGGTTTCAGGTTAAAGCACTAAAGGCCAAAAAGGACCCAGACCAATGAGCGATAAAATTTCCAAGAGCAAGCAAGAATGGCAAACCGAACTGAGCCCTGAGCAATACCGTGTTTGCCGGGAAAAAGGCACCGAGCGCGCGTTTACCGGGCAATATTGGAACAACAAGGAAAAGGGTCAGTATCGCTGCGCCTGTTGCGGGGAGCCCTTATTTAGCTCAGACACCAAGTTTGATTCGGGTACCGGTTGGCCGAGTTTTTGGGCGCCCATCGCGGCGGAGCATGTCGCCACCGAAACCGATAAAAGTTTGTTGATGGCCCGTACTGAAGTGGTATGCAGCAAGTGCGGCGCCCATTTAGGCCATGTGTTCGATGATGGCCCGAACCCGACAGGGCTGCGCTATTGCATTAATTCCGTTTCGCTCAAATTCGATCAGGACAAATGAACCTTTTACCTATACCCCTATGAAGACTCCCAAAAGAATTGAACCACTGGTCGAAGACGGGCTAGTCGATGAAGTACTGCGCCAGTTGATGAGCGGCAAAGAAGCCATGGTGTATGTAGTGCGCTGTGGCGATGAGATTCGATGCGCCAAGGTGTACAAAGAAGCCAACAAACGCGCCTTTCGCCAGAGCGTGGATTACACCGAAGGCCGCAAAACCAAAAACAGCCGTCGCGCCCGCGCCATGGAAAAAGGCAGCAAGTATGGCCGTCAGGCAACGGAAGAAGCTTGGCAAAGCGCCGAAGTAGATGCCCTGTATCGACTCGCCGCCGCTGGGGTGCGCGTACCGCAGCCGTATAATTTTCACGAAGGCGTGCTGCTGATGGAGTTGATCACCGACGCCAACGGCGATGCCGCCCCTCGGCTCAACGATATCCAATTACCAGCAGACCTCGCTCGCGAATATCACCGCACCCTGATCACGCAAGTCGTACGCATGCTGTGTGCCGGCATCGTGCATGGGGATTTATCCGAATACAACGTGCTGGTCGATAGCCACGGCCCGGTCATCATCGATCTGCCGCAAGCTGTCGATGCCGCAGGCAACAACAACGCCTTCAGCATGCTCGAACGTGATGTCCGCAATTTGGCCACCTATTTTGGTCAATTCGCGCCCGAGCTCCTGACCACCGACTACGGCATGGAAATATGGTCGCTCTACAAAAGCGGCAAGCTCCTACCTGATAGCGCGCTAACAGGTCACTTCGAGCGAGACCAGAGACCGGCCGATGTGCGCGGTGTGATGCGCGAAGTCGCCGACGCACGCAAAGAAGAAGCGGCGCGGCAGCGCTATAAACTGGAAATGGGGAAGTAGGCTCCCCCGCTTCCAATTCAGCGTTACCGTGGCACCACCCGGGCGTTCTCACCGCTGCCTTCCACGCGCACATGCATCCCGTTCCTTAGGCGACCATCCACCGGCTGCAGGATCGTCACACTCCCGCCGGTATTCATGTTCACGGTAACCTTCTGAGCGTCCTGTTTTTTATATTTACTTTCTGCATACGTCCCGGCTAGTCCGCCCAATACCGCACCTGCCACAGTTGCTGTCGTGCTGTCGCCCACTTGTGAGCCAAGAATACCGCCTGCAACAGCGCCCGCGGCTGTTCCGACCCCTAGCTTGTACTTGTCATCGACCTGCACGTTTTCCAAATGGGTAATGGTTCCATAGCGGTCTGACTGGCCGGCTGTCGTGCCGCTCGATTCACCATACGTCGTACCACCCAGACCCCCCATATCCGCACAGCCGCCGGCAAGGGCCACCAACAAGATTAGCGGCACTGCAATTCGCATGTTCATGATCAAGCTCCTTATTAGTTTTGGAAGTTTCAGTATAGAAAATATTGGGCGGATATAAAGACGGCTTAGGGGCAGCGGCGTGGCAAGGCTTCAAATAGCAAAGGGGGAGTGAGCAACGCCCTATGGTCAGCATTAATAATGCGGCGGCCGCTCGTTGCCCGCGCCGCCGTCGCGTGCTGACTCTGACAGCTCCCGCACGTGCGCAACCAAGGATTCGCACATCGCTTGCAGCTGGTCGATTTTCTTCTGTTGCTGATATACCGTCTTGTTCAATTCCTGCACGGTATCTTCCAAATCAGTCATTTTAGTTTCGATATTGATCAGGCGTTCTTCGGTCATTTCGTTTGTTCCTTCTGTGTTTGCATTCGCTTTAATTGAAACAGTTTGTTGAGATCGCTATCGTCGACTCTCTAAATACTATGACGGCAGCTTCTCAGCAAGTTTATTGGCGCCTGTGTTTAAATAGCCGAACCACCCATTAAAGGAATATGCCATGCCGCTGCTTTTTTCAGAAACGGTTCTTGGATCGCTGGCCTTACAAAATCGGCTGGTCATGGCGCCGTTGACGCGCAACCGTGCCATCGACAACATTCCCAACGCGCTGATGGTGGAGTACTACTCACAGCGCGCTTCTGCCGGGCTCATCATCACGGAGGGCACCTCGCCCTCACCCAATGGATTAGGCTATCCGCGCATTCCGGGGATTTTTTCATCAGCGCAAATTGAAGGGTGGAAGCACATTACCGACGCAGTTCACCCCAAGGGCGCGAAGATGTTCATGCAGCTCATGCACACCGGGCGCATCGGCCACCCGCTTAATCTGCCAGCGGGCGCACGCGTATTGGCGCCTTCGGCCGTGACGGCCCCGGGCGAGATGTACACCGATGCCGAGGGGATGCAGCCGCACCCTGTTCCGCAAGCAATGACCGACGCAGACATCCAGACCGCCATCGCAGAATATGTCCAAGCCGCGAAAAACGCCATCACGGCGGGGATGGATGGCGTTGAACTGCACAGCGCCAATGGTTATCTGCTGGAACAATTCATTCGCCCCAATACGAATCTGCGCACGGATCGTTACGGTGGTTCGATCGAAAACCGCGCGCGCTTTGTGCTCGAAGTAGCCGACGCGGTGATCGCTGCCATTGGCAAAGACAAAGTCGGCATCCGCCTCTCGCCGTTTGGCGTGTTCAATGACATGCCCTTGTACGATGCGATGGAAGCGGAGTACAGCTATCTGGCGCAACAACTCAACGCGCGCGAGTTGGTCTATATTCACCTCGTGGATCACTCGCCGATGGGTGCACCGGCGGTGCCCGATTCAATCAAGGCGACCTTCCGCACTACGTTCAAGCGCACGCTGATTCTCTCCGGTGGCTACGATGCTGCACGCGCGGAGCATGACTTGGCCGCGGGCAAATGCGATCTCATCGCCGTGGGACGCCCCATCCTGGCCAATCCCGACCTGATAGCCCGCTGGAAAACCGGCGCGGCGGAAAACGCGCCAGATATGGCCACGTTTTATACACCTGGCGCCAAGGGGTATATCGATTACCCGACTATGGGCTAGTCAAATTTGAAAAACATCGCTCTCCTCCTGGAATAAAACAGCCTGGCCGGCTGTTTACCTCACTGTAAGACCTCAAACATTAATTTCAGGAGATAGAAAATGAATCGCATTGCAAAATATCTAATCGCCACACTGCTCGCCCTGTTCTTGGTTGCTTGCGCTAGCTACCCACCCGCAAAGATGGCGGATGGCGTGTTGGTCGATAGCGCCGGCATGACCTTGTATACCTTTGACAAAGACACCGCCAACAGCGGCAAAAGCACTTGCAATGGCCCCTGCGCCGCCCTGTGGCCGCCAGCCATCCCAGTCGGTAATGTAAGCGGTGATTACTCCGTCGTTATCCGCGATGATGGCAGCAAGCAATTGGCTTACAAAGGCAAGCCCGTGTATCTATTCGCCAAAGATCAAAAGTCTGGCGACAAGCTGGGTGATAACGTCAAGGATGTATGGCACGTGATTAAGTAATTGTCCTGCGCTTAAAATAACGCCGATCCCCTTGCTCATCTAAAGAGCAAGCGGGATCGAGCCATTTGGTTCACCAGCGCGCTACCCCGCTCGCCCCCCCCAAGCACCCAAGCGTTTCCATACCTGCCCAGCTTGCCGCTACCACGGCAATAATTGCCGGGGCTAAAGTCCAGCGCAAGAGAAATATTGCCGCTGCGTGCTGCATGGGCCCTATGCCGGCAAGGATGCCGGCGCTACAAAAGCACATTTGGCCCTAGGCACGATGTTTGCTTTTCTAGTACTACGCCCTCCTGGGAAAATGCATCACTAGCCAAGGATTTAACCCTATGGACATCTCACCCATCTCAATCCTACAAAACATCGCGAGTTTTAAAACGCAGATGATCGGTTCGCTATTTAGTTCAAGCGATGATCCCAAGGGGGATTTTTTCTCGACATTGATGGCGCAAAAGCGTGCTTCAAGTAATTCGCCGACCGACGCCGTCTCCTTACTCGCCCAAGCGAAGGGTTCTCCCTCGACCGGCCGCAATTCGGCGCTATTCGATCCAGAGTCGGCTTTCAAAATGATGAGCACGATTAACAATCGTGATGTTCTGCACAAAGCCGAGTTCTCGGAAATGAGCAAAATGAGCGACTACGTCGAGCACATAGAGGCCGTTGGACAGCACTTGAGCGGCATCACCCTCTCCACCCCCAATAGCGACATCCAAGCTCAGTTACAAAGCTTCGCCGCCGAATACAACAGCCTGGTTCAGCGCTTCAAACCCAGCGTGCAGAATGGGGGAATGCTCGAAGGCGTCCAGGCAGCGGAGATCTCCTTGTACGAACTGGAGCAAAGCGTTAAATATAAATTCTTTGGCGCCAAGGATGGCTTGCATGGCCTGAGTGATCTGGGCATCACGATTGATCCCCTCACCAAACAGGCAACGCTCGACAGCGGCAAATTAGACGCCGTGTTAGCCCGCGACAAACAAGCGGCTGTGAACACGGTGCAAGAATTCAGCGCAAATTTTGCCAAGTCGGCCGACTTGCTTAACGCCGAGGGCAATTTCATCCCGAATCGGCTCAACAATCTAAACCGCGCCATTCACTATATCGCCGACCACAAAGATTCATTACAAGCCGAGTTCGGGCTCGGCGATCCAGCCAAGCCGAATAAACAAGTTGCTCAGGCGCTGGCTGCCTACAATCAGATCTACGGTAGTTAATTTCTCGCCCGCAATCTCGATCGCTTACCAATAGCGCCACTGCCCGGTCGTCAGCACCCAAACACCGAGCGCACCGTTGGTGACCGCATGCGCGAAGATGGCGTAGTGAAGTTGCCCCGTGCGGCGATATAACCAGGCGTAGACCAAGCCAGCGAAAATCCCCGCCAGCCATTGATGATGCTCGAAGCCGAATACCACACTCGAAATCAACACAGCGCGCCAAGTGACGGCAACGGGGCTCACGGATAGGAAATCACTCCTATCCACCCAGCGCATCACGAAAGAGCGCCAGAACAACTCTTCCATCAGCGGCACGACCAAAGCCGCCCCGGCGACGCGGATCCCAGCCAACAGCCAATCGACCTGCCCTGCAGTGCGCGGATCATAGCCCGCACCCGGCTCCCCGATCACGGCCCAAGAAATATCCAGTCCGACCCACACCACAAACACGAGCAGGCCTAATCCCAAAGACAAAACAGCATCGCTCAGCGAGAATTTAAAACCGCGCAACTCCGTGTAAAACTGCCGGAACGCAACGAGCAGGCTCACCACCAACAATATTTTTAGCGGATACAACCAACGCGCATCGAATCCGGTAAAGAGATGTTGCGCTTGACTCTCCAGCGCGAGCACTACGAGATAGCATGCAAAGGGAACGATGCGGTAAAAGGCGGGGGAATAATTTATGCGCATGAGCGTGCAAATCGGGTTGTTTTGAAAAATGGTCTATTCAATATTGATGAGGAGCATATTAGCACTTCGGCCGAGAGCGACGCTTGTAAGCCCCGCTCGCAACCATCACTCACCTCAAACGTCGAGCCTGTAGAAAAAGTTTTTTCACCTCACCTAGAAATCCAATTCCTGAAGCACTATAAATAACCCAATACCCAGGATTCGGAGGCCAACCAGCGCAGCCGAATGCATGACTCAGACGGAGGAAACTACCATGAACACGGAAACACGCATGTCATCGAACCTCGACCAGATCCGGGACCAGCAGCGCGAAACATGGGACCGGTTCTCCGCAGGCTGGAAGAAGTGGGACGCGATGGTTCTCGGCTGGCTGGCCCCTTTTGGCGAGGCAATGATCCAGCACGCGAACCTGCGCGAGGACTCGCACGTCCTCGACGTCGCCGCCGGCACCGGTGAACCGGGGCTCACCGCAGCGGCGCTGGTGCCACGTGGCCGCGTGACTGTGACTGATCTCGCCGAGCGCATGCTGGCGGTCACGGCCGAGAACGCCGCGCGCCGTGGCCTGCGCAACGTCGAGATCCGGGTCTGTGACGCGGAGGCGTTGCCATTCGCCGACGCGAGCGTCGACGCCGTGCTGTGCCGCTTCGGCTTCATGTTTTTCCCCGACGTCGCCGCCGCCGCACGTGAGTTCGCGCGGGTCGCAAAACCGGGCGCAATGATCTGCGCCGCAGTCTGGGGTGAGCCGGCGAAGAATCCCTGGGCAACAACCATCATGGAAACGATTGCTCGCCATGTGCCGATGCCCGCGCCGCCGCCGGGCTCGCCGGGCCTGTTCCGCTGCGCGCCAACAGGCTTCATGAGCAAGGTGTTCGCCGAGGCAGGCCTTCGCGACATCGCCGAGAAAGAGGTGTCGTGCGACGTGGTCCACGATACACCACAGCGGTACTGGGAGTTTATGACCGACATCGCCGCGCCCGTGGTGGCCGGGCTCGCCAATGCGGACGAGGCCACACGGGAGCGGATCCAGGCCGAGGTTCTCGACTTGGCGCGCCAGTCTCTGCGCGACGGCGTCGTCCAAATGCGCTCAACAGCGACGGTGATCGTCGGCACGCGGTAGCGCCAGCCGAGAAACGAGAAATAGAAAAATAGCTACTCCACTTTGAACAATACGAAGCGCTGTTTTTGTGGGTAGTTTTTTCTACAGGCTCGTTAGCTTTCAGGAATGTTCATCTTGGCACTGCTTTCTAGCACTACTACAACGTGCTGCTTCTGCTAGCTGACCACTTCATCGTTGCGCTACGTTCTCAATAGGCGTCTGCAACACCACCGCCCGTTCAGCCGCCGGCAACGAACTCATTTCCTTAACCGCCGCGTAAAACCGCCCCATATCCCCCTGCTGTTGCGTGAGCAACGCCCGAAATGCGGGCACCAGTTGGGTGTAGGTAGAGAACGAAGCCAAGTGTGCGTTGTTGAGTTGCTGCGCTAGCCATTGGTCTAGGGCGCTCTTTCCTGTACTTGCCGTTTTTAGCTGGGAAAGCTCGGCGCGCAACTCGGCAAAAATGCGCGCCTTGCCTGCGCGCTTTTCGGCATCGTTCACGCTTGAGGCAAACAAGTCCTCCAATTGTTTGCGTTTGGTACGCACGGTCTCGCTGAAAGCCGCGCGCCGACTCTGCGCCGCATCCAATGCGGCGCGCTGTTCGGCGGTGCCGTGGCTAGCCAGCCAACGCCCTACCCCTTCCAACTCAACCGCGGTGGCAAAGGATTCATTAAAGGTCGTGTCATCGCTCACATATACCACCTGATGCGCGAGCTCGTGAAAGATCAGCCGCGCGAGTTCGGTTTCGGAATAGCGCACGAAAGTATTCAACACCGGATCGTTGAACCAGCCCAGCGTGGAATAAGCGGGTACCCCGCCCACGTAGACATCGTAGCCCTCCGCCTGCAACGCTTGCGCGTGGCCTTCCGCCTCTGCTTGCGAGAAAAAGCCGCGATATGTCACGCAACCCGCACCTACGAAGCACGATTGTTTAGGCTCGATCGACAACTCCGGCGTGGCGAATACATTCCACACCACGTAGGGGCGCTCCAGATCGGCGTAGCTCAGATAACTTTGATTATCCGGCAACTGCAATTCGCGGCTGGCGAATTCGCGCAACTGCACGATTTTGGCCAGCGTGTGTTTTAATTTCTGGTCAGCGCTCGGATCGGCCGTGATCTCGCTGATCGGCTGAGTACGGCGCAGGATGTCTAGCTGCCCACCCACCGCTTGGGCGTAATAGGAAAAGTTAGCGCAGCCGCCGAGCCAAGCGGCAAGGCTGAGCACCAGGGCATGCTTGAGTGTGCGCGAGAGTCGTAACATCACTTTGCTTCCATATCGTGTAAAAAATGTCCGTGGCGCAAAAATGCGCAGGCCTGACGCGCGACCTGGTCAGATATCAACATGCCGGAGTGGCACACATTGAGCATGATCTGATCGCTTGCACCTGGCAAAGCCGTCTCTTCTACCACCACCACGCCATCATTGGGCTGCGGTACCCCGCCTATCAGTCTACCCGCGCCCAAGGGCTTGCAACCGGCGATCACGCCCACTTCGTAGCGCTCGGCGCACTCTGGCGCCGGCTGGCCTAACCATTGCTGCACGCTACGCCCGATCAGGCAGCGCCCCAATGCTTTGCGCGCGAGCTTGCTAGCCGCGAAGCTGGCGCGGTAAGGGCACCCCACCAGCACCACGCGGCCGGTGCGCGGATCTGGGTGCGTGGCCAGCATTTGCAACAGCACCAGACCGCCCAGGCTATGCCCCATAAAATGAATGCGCGGCGCATCCAGCCCCGCAACAAAGTGCGACAGGCGCAGCGCGTTTTGCGACAGCGTGCCGCGCACGGAGGGATAAGAAAAAACGACGGTACGAAAACCACAGCGCCGCAGTTGCCACCCCAACCACGCCATCACCCAGCCCCGCATCCAGAGGCCATGGACTAACACGACCGTCTCTTGGATAGCTTTATCGGCTGACAATTCAAGTCCTGAAATGGGTTTAACAGTGTATGGGTAGAGAAAAGCCAACTGTTCACCTCTCCCACCGCTTCATATACCATACCCCACTCTGACAACCCAATGCGATCACTGGTCTATTTACCATCCTGATTAGCAACGATCCTCAGCCAAAGTAGGCCACCTATATATTCCTTCCCCCTGCCAGGGGGAAGGTTAGGATGGGGGTGAGAAATTCTTGATCCCCACCCTATCCCTCCCCTTGGAAAGGGGAGGGAATTTGTTTCGTTTCATGCTGGCTGAGTTTCATTGCTATTCAGATTTTCCATTGATCACGTCATAAAATAATTTTGAGGTATAGCGCACATGCAGTCCGGCCCAAGAGAGATCGTCACCCCATTTCGCCCGATACCGCTCGATGTGCCAGACGGTATGAAGCCGAACGAGTTTTTCAACAGCACCGAGAACCTCAACGATCTGTCGTACAACAACGGCCTGCTGCAAAATTCAGAAGGGCTACTGCTCTACCGCAAGGCGCTTGGCCACAGCAACGAGTTCGATGCCTCGATCATTTACAACACGTCGCAGAGCATTCTCGACCCGCTCGGCCGTCCGGTGCGCCGCACCCAGGTGCCGGATCAGGTGAAGAACGTGTGGAACCGGATGAACCAGATCATCTTCGACTACATGCTGGAGCGCTACCCTGATCCGGACGAAACCCTGGTGCTGACCGGCGAAGCGAGCCTGGATGCGACCTGGCCGCTTACCTCGCCCGGCGTGCCGAGCATTCGCATGCTGCACAATCACTTCATCGTCTTCAACAAAGCCGCGTTGCGAGATGCGCCGCTCGCCGACTTGAACAACCCTAACCTCACCGATGGTGGCCAGCACTCGTTGTTTCAAGCTCACATGCGCGATGTATATCGTGACTTCTTCGACGAGCTTGATCTGCAAATCCTGCGGCCGTGCCAAGATGGTAGCTGCAAAATCGCTCTCACCGGCTACCCGCAAGGCTTGCCCAGCTGGGAGGTGCATGGCGGCGTCGAGTCGTTGAAAGAGATCGGCTTCTGGAAAGAATACGACACCATCCTCAAGGGCTTCATCGATTTCTACCGCACCTTCTTCACCCAGGTCTCGACCCGCAACGCCGCGCTGCCGCGCGACATCTACTTCCCCGAGCTGGTGGAAAACAAACTGCAATTTAACAACGATTTTTTAAAGACGGCGAAGATGGTGCGCGACCGCTGCATCAAAGACGCTAAATACGCCAACTCCATCCGCTGGCAGCCCGCCTTCAAGCAACTGATCTACCGCAACGACAAAGGCAAACTCATCGTCACCATCAGCCAAAACTCCATCGGCAACGCCATCACCGAGTTGCTCGGCGTAGTGGTCAAGCGCACCCCGGATGCCGATGCTTATGGGCGCGATGAACCGGCGTTGATTGAGAAATTGTTAGAGGTGCGGCGGCGCTTAGTGGAGGCCGATCTGGGCGAGGGGATCGCTACGCCGCATTGGGAAGCGCAGTAACCCCCCTCACCGCTTCCCGACCCTAAAACACTGACCATCTTCAGCAAACGTGAGCGGCCCGGCGTAACGCTTGCGGATCTCGCGTTTGGATTCCGCCTCCCGCCCCAGCGTACGCTGCATGCGGTGGGACAGTACCAACTGCTTCACCTTGGCCTCGGCCGCAATCTCGCCGATCACCGAAGGTGGCATGTGCAGATTGCGTTCCACGCCTTTCGCGTCCTGCGGAACCGCATTATGTGCCACCAGCAGATCCACGCCTGCTGCCAGCTTGGGCAAAGTTTGATTGTCGCCATTCATATCACCGCTGAAGGCGAGTGCGCGCCCGGCAATATCAACACGCCAGGCCAGCGCGGGTATCGGGCCATGGTGGACGGGCGCCGCTGTTACTTTGAAACCTTGCCCTTCCATCACAGGCTGTACCAGCGCCCCCTCTGCAGACACGTTATATGGCAGCAGACGAAACGCTTCATCGCCCGTCAAATAGTCGGCCAGATAGCGGTACGCACCAGCAGAAGCCGCAAACAAGGCCTGCACAAACGCCACCGTATCCGGGAACCGCGCATTGCCCGTCGGACCATAGATCGGCAAGTCACGTGTGCGATCGCTAAAGAACGAAGCCTTGATCAGCGCTGGCAAATCTGCACTATGATCCACATGCAAATGCGTGAGCAGGATCACATCCAGATCCTCGATGCGCGCGCCACTCTGCTCATAGCGCAACATACTGCCCGGCCCCATATCCACCAAAATGCGCGCCCGGCCATCCTGCCACACCAAATACCCGCTGGAAGCGCGCTGGTCAGTCAGCTCCGGCCCGCCTGAACCTAATACCTGTAACCACACACCCGCGCCACGGCAGCTTTGCGCAGCGTAACTGGCGCCAGCTGTACTTAACAGCAAACCGGCCAACACGCACAGTATTTTGAGCTTCATGTTCGAAAGGTTCCCTATCCCTTACGTTGTAGCACGGAGGTGTCAGCGGCCCGGCAGCGCAACCTCGACAGTTTTACCGCCATATCCATACTTCTGATCGCGTGCTTGCAAAACGACCACACGTACGCCGCGCGGAATTTTTACAAAGTATAAATCACGGGTGAAAGGTTGCTCGTCGGCATGGTCGTGCAGCAGCTTCCTCTCGCCGAAGACCTGGCCGTCTTTTCCCATGACGCGAAAAGCATCCGCGTATCTTTGGGCGCTGTCATAGGGTGAAGATACCGTCGCGTCGAAGTTAAAGGTATCCACGCCACTAGACTGAACCTTTACTGCGACGACATTCGGATACTTCTGCGTGCTATCGCTTGGCTGTGCCGCAACGCTCGTGAGGCCAACGACAGAGAGCGCGAGCGCAAGAAGAAGAGTGATGCGCATCATGGCGCGCATCACCCTTACTTAAGCGCCTCAGCGGTAATTTTTTCTATCGTTGCATCAATGTCCTTGGCAGAGGCTGCCGCAGCACCAATCGCATAGCGCTGGTCTATGTAGGTTCTGTTCGTGTAGCTCAACCAGACCTTCCCCATAGAGTCCTCCCATGCCACGGCTTTGAAGGGAATATCCAGGGCTGCCAGCGGCGCCTCCTTGATAATGTACGGTCCACCTTTGCCACGCCCAAAAATGAGCAGTTGATTGGGTCGTATCTCCACGTTCACCTTCTTCGACAATTCCTGCCAGTCAACCCGGCTGAAAATATGCGCGCCGACAGACTTAGCGGATGCTTCCATTCGATCCATGGTTTCATTTACCGAGTATTTGCTTGGCTTGGTGACGATGCCAGTGTTGGTGTCGAATGCGCCGCCTTGGGTGACCTTGGGAGTCGTCGTACAGCCGGCGAGTAGCAGCAAGGTAATTCCTGCGATAAACAGGGCTTTCAATTTGGGCTCCTTCATCTCTATTTCTCCTTATCGTTTTGCCACAAGATTATCTCCACCGAGACTACCGGTTTGTAGCCGTCCCCTCGTGGAAGAGACGCGGAGCCCAACAATTAATCTTTAGCATGCCAATTATGCTTTTGTAATTGGCTTAATCGCAAGCGCTTTCATTTAACGACCCTCTCCCACAAGCGGGAGAGTAGTGGAGGCGGGGTTAAGCTGCGCGCCCACTCGCAAACAACGCCGTGACGTTGAGCGGGATGCCATGCTCGGTTTTCAGGGCGGCAATCTCGGCGAGGTGCTCTTGTTTGAACTCGGCGAGTTGGGTTTCGCTCAGTTGCATGACCAGACCTCGAAAGCCCGCATACCAAATCACGCGCCACCAAGCTTCGGCATCGTTGAGGGGGTAGCCGATGTCGTGCCGCTGAATTTGCACATCGCTTAAGCCGGC
>JAUXTZ010000350.1 GCA_030681095.1 Burkholderiales bacterium | reverse complement strand
ATCGTCGCCTCGATTCGCCATAGTGCGGTCGAGTTGGATCCCTTAGGCCGAGAATTGCTGCTGCATCTCGACGGCACGCGCACCGTGCCTGAGCTTGTCCCGATCATGGCCGCTGCGCTGCACGCGCAAAATCAAGCCGTACCCGATGTGGACACACTGCACAAGGCCTGTGCTCAAATGATGTGGACTTTTGCCCGGCAGGGCTTGCTTGAACCTTAAAACAGATTCCAGCTTTGTAGCGCCGGCTTCCAGCCGGCATGCCGGCAAGGATGCCGGCGCTACCAAAAACGGCTAATACTTGGCTTATTTACGCACCACTTCCCCAACCTTGTTTCCACCCACCGGAAACGGCTGCGGTATTTCGATGCCAAACCCCTGTATGTAATCGACACCGATCGTGACCAGCTTGTCGCGAATCGCATCGTTCTCGACATATTCGGCAATGGTCTTCAAGCCCATCACATGGCCGATATCGTTGATCGCCTCGACCATGGCGGCATCGATTGGATTGTCGACAATATGCCGCACCAAGCCACCGTCGATTTTGAGAAAATCCATGGGCAGGTTTTTCAAATAACCAAACGAGGACAAGCCGCTGCCAAAATCATCGAGTGCGAAGCGGCAACCGATTTCACGCAAAGCAGTCACCAGGCGAATCGCGCGGTCGAAGTGGGTGATGGCCACGGTTTCGGTAATCTCGAAACAAATCGCGTGCGGGTTGATGTCGTATTGCTTAATGGAATCGCGGACAAAGTCTAGAAAAGTCTCGTCGTTTAAAGAAGCGCCAGATAAATTGATGGTGGCCAGAATCATGCCGTTTCCATCTTTTGTGGGGGCATCACTGCGGGGCAATAAGTTTGGTGCGGCGAACAGATGTTGAATCACCCAACGATCAATCGTGCACATCAGGTCATAACGTTCCGCGGCCGGCAAGAAACTGCCGGGCAAAGATAAAGTACCGTCCTCATTGCGGATACGTAGCAGCACTTCGTAGAAACTGCCTGGACCCGTGGCTGCAATAGGCCGAATCTCCTGGCGATAGAGCACGAAGCGATGATCCCGCAGCGCCTGATTGAGTCGGGTTACCCATAGCATCTCGCCATGCCGGCGCGCGAAATCGGCATCGCTTTCCTGATACACATGGTAACGGTTACGCCCACGCTCTTTCGCCACGTAGCAAGCCATATCCGCGGCGGACAATACTTGGGGCAGGGTGCCCGATTCGCGGTTGATGGCGACGATCCCCATGCTCGCACTCACTTCGAAAGTCTTGTTCTCCCACACCAAGCGAAAATCACGTGTCGCCGTCCGCAGGCCTTCGGCAATACGCTGCGCCTGGTCGAGAGGGCAATGCTCGAGCAGTACGCCGAACTCATCACCGCCCAATCGCGCCAAGGTATCGCTTGCGCGCATGTGGCGTTGCAGTAGTGCTGCGAGTTGGCGCAGCAACTCGTCACCCGCAACATGGCCGCAGGTGTCGTTCACGATTTTGAACTGATCGAGATCGATGTAGAGCAAGGCGTGCTGCTGCCCTTCTGCGTGGCTCGCGGCCAGCGCATTTTGTAGGCGATTTTCGAACTCGCGCCGATTGACCAGCCCGGTCAGCGCATCATGTGCGGCCTGCCAAGATAGCTTGTGCGCCATCTCGCGCGACTGCGTCACATCGTGGAACACCATCACCACGCCGGTAATTTCGCCGCTGCGGGCACGAATCGGCGCCGCCGAATCTTCGATGGCGACTTCACGTCCATCACGCGTGATCAGCACGGTGTGATTGGCCATTCCGACGATCACGCCCTCGCGCAAACAACGTGCGACCGGGTTTTCGACCGCCTCTCGCGTGGCCTCATTGAATATGGGGAATACCTCAGTCAGCGGCTGCCCCTTCGCTTCCAGCAACATCCAACCAGTCAGCGTTTCCGCCACCGGGTTCAGATAGTCGACCACGCCTTGCGCATCCGTCGTGATCACGGCGTCACCGATCGAGTACAAGGTCACCTCGGCGCGCTCTTTGGCTTGGAACAGGGCTTCTTCGGCCACGCGGCGTTGTGCGTTCTCAGCGTCCAGCGCCACGGTGCGGCTGCGCAGCACTGCCGCCTCATCTTGGCGTTTCAACAGCAAAAACAATACCGCGCACAGCAAACCGCTTATGGCAAACATCAGCAATAGCAGTTGATTGCGTAGTGTGGCGCTTTCCTCAAACACCTCAGCCAGATCACGCGTCAGGCTCAAGGTGGCGCGCCCACGGTAGGAATAGTCGATCGGCAGCGACAAGGTCAGCGCCTGAGTGGGCGTCGCACCGCTGCGATAGGTGCTGAGCACAAAGCCGTTTTGCCCGACGACGCGCAATTCAGTCAAGTGCGCATGGGACGTACCCCAATCCTGTAATAGAGAATCGAGGCTTTGATATTGGCCGCGCCGCAATGCTTCGGAAACCAGGGAACCCACTAACGTCAATTCGCGCTGGGTTGTTTGCCGCGTCTCGCCCAAGTCCCGCTGCAACTGCTGCTGCACCAAACCAAGGGCCGCTATCACTAGCAGCCCGACGACCAGGCTAAAAGCCAGCCAGGCGCGCGGTCGCGTGTGCAAGATCCAGCGCGGCGACAAGATACTCATCCCGGTTTAACTTCAACTGCGCGCTGAAGCTTGCGCAGGCTGTTGTAATCGGCATCAGCCACCGGCGCCATGGCGGTCATATCCTTGTTGATCGCACGCAGGATGGCGGCGCCATTGGGCGCGCTCTTTAATTGCAGCAATGCTTGGCGCAGGAGCTTAATTTGCTTGGCGGGCAGATCGGCGCGCGTGACGAACAGGTGTTCAGAGACATCCGGCAGCTTTATCAGCACACGCAGGCCGCGCGGCGCCAGCTCATCATAGACTTCGCTCTTGACCGCGCCGGCATCGTAATCGCCGTTGAGCACCCCGAGCGCCACATCTTTATGCCCGCCGAGATGCTGGTAAGCGCCAAGGTGATTAAGCCCCACGCCCGCCTGCTGCATCACATAGCGCGGCACGATCGTGCCCATGGTGGAATCCGGGTCGACAAAGGCAAAGCGCTTGCCGCGCAGGTCAGTAAGATTGTGCAGCGCGCTATTGACGCTAGTGATGATATAACCAGAGAGGATCGGCTTGCCCTTGATTTCGATGCGCGCCAGCAGTGGCTTGGCGCCGTAGCGCGCCGTCAGCTTCACGTAGGAAGCAGGCCCCATGAAGGCGATATCGACGCTATTGAGCCCGACCGCGTCAATATGCTGCTCATAATCGCGGCCGACGCGCACCTGCACCTGCCGGCCCAACTGCTGGCCCAAGTATTCGGCCAAGGGAGCAAAGCGCTGTTGAATCTCCGCGCTGGGCAGATATGGATGCACGGCGAGGATGAGCGGCGCTTGAGCGGGCTCCGCAGCGTTTACCATAGCGACCCCGGTGAACTGGCAAAACAAGGTAAATAGGGAGAATGCAAAACGACGCATAGATGATCTCCATCTCCAGTGTTTTATGTGTGCGTACTCAAGTCCATGCATTAAGTGTCAATATCAATATCATAACCGGCCTGCATATAAATCATAGTAAATGTGTCAGGTATTTGCTGTGTTTACTTCGATTAACATAAGGGCCTGGTAGCCCCTTAACACCCTGACGACCCCGCCCCATGTCTGAATGGCACGTCTACATCCTGCGCTGCGCCGACGGCACGCTCTACACCGGCATCGCTACCGACGTCGCCGCTCGCCTCGCCGTCCACAACGCGGGCAAGGGGGCGAAGTACACGCGCGGCCGCTTGCCGGTGGCGTTGGCGTATCAAGAAGAAGCAGAAAGCCATAGTGCCGCGCTCAAACGCGAGCATGCGATTAAACGTCTGCCTGCGGTGGAGAAGCGGCGTTTGATAGTGGGTTAACAAGCCTTGGCCAGCCCCTTCCGCATACAATGTCGGCCATGCAAACCACTGCCACCCCCCCTTACGCCACCCTCACCCCGGATTGCGTGCTGAATGCGCTGGATAGCGTGGGCCTACGCGGCGACGGGCGCTTGCTCGCGCTCAACAGCTACGAGAATCGCGTGTATCAACTGGGCATCGAAGATGGGTCGCCGCTGGTGGCGAAATTTTATCGGCCGGGGCGCTGGCCGGATGCCGCCATTCTGGAAGAACACACCTTTGTCGCCGCGTTGGCAGCGCAGGAAATTCCAGTGGTGGCGCCGCTCGCGCTGAACGGCGTCACGCTGCACACCCATGCCGGATTTCGCTTTGCGCTGTACCCACGGCGCGGCGGGCGCATGCCGGAATTCGACAAAGCCGAGACCTTGGAATGGATGGGCCGCTTCATCGGGCGGATTCACGCGATCGGCGCGCTCGAACCATTCCAACATCGCCCGGCTTTGGATATCGAAAGCTTCGGCATCGAGCCGTGGCATTTTCTGCGCGACCATCATTGGATACCCGCCGACATCGCAGATGCTTACCGCAGCGTGATCGAGCAAGCGCTGAAGGGCGTCCAACGCTGCTTCGAGCGCGCGGGCAAGGTGACCCAATTGCGCTTGCACGGCGATTGCCATGCGGGCAATGTGCTGTGGACAGACGACGGGCCGCACTTCGTCGATTTTGACGACAGCCGCATGGGGCCGGCGATGCAGGATTTGTGGATGCTCTTTTCCGGCGACCGCGCCTCGATGGGCCGCCAATTGGGCGACGTGCTAGCGGGCTATGAAGACTTCTACGAATTCGATCCGCGCGAACTGCATCTGCTGGAAGCGCTGCGCACGCTGCGCTTGATACACTATTCGGCCTGGCTCGCGCGGCGCTGGGATGACCCGGCTTTCCCGCACGCCTTTCCCTGGTTCAATACGCAGCATTATTGGCAGGATCGTATTTTGGAGCTGCGTGAACAGATCGCGCTGATGGATGAGCCACCGCTGTGGACGGGGTTGTAGCAGCCGGCATCCCTGCCGGCATGCCGGCTGGAAGCCGGCGCTACATAACAAGGATGAAACAAAATGTGCGGCATAGCAGGTGAATTTAGATTCGATGGCAAAGTGCCCGATCAGGCACTGATCGAGCGCATGACTGCACGCCTGGCGCGGCGCGGGCCGGATGCATCCGGCACTTACCATGACGGCCCGCTCGCCTTCGGCCACCGGCGTTTGGCGATCATCGATCTCTCGCCGCTCTCGAATCAGCCGATGGTGGATGACGCACTCGGCTTAGCGTTGGTCTTCAACGGCACCATCTACAACTACCCTGAGCTGCGCGTAGAACTGCATGCCAAGGGCTATCAGTTTTTCTCCGATGGCGATACCGAGGTCATCCTCAAAGCCTATGCTGAATGGGGCGAAGCATGCACGGAACATCTGCATGGCGCATTCGCTTTCGCTCTATGGGATCGCAAGGCACAAACCCTGTTCCTGGCACGCGATCGACTCGGTATCAAGCCGCTGTATTACAGCCAAGATAAGCAATGCGTGCGCTTCGCTTCCACCACGCAAGCGCTGTTGGCGGCAGGCGGTTTGGATACGCGTATCGACGCGGTAGCGCTGCATCATCAATTCACGCTGCATGCGGTGGTGCCGGCGCCGCGCACCATCCTCATGGGCATTCGCAAAGTGGCGCCGGCCACCTCGCTCACCATCGATCAACGCGGCGAGGTGACACCGCGCTGCTATTGGAATCTGCGCGCGCAACGCCCCGCCACCACCTTAAGCGAACCCGAGTGGGTCGAAGCGATCCACGCGAGCCTAAAAGCCGCCGTCAAAAAACGCTTGCTCATCGCCGATGTAAAAGTGGGTGTGCTGCTCTCGGGCGGGCTCGATTCGAGTTTGCTGGTAGCACTGTTGGCCGAGCAGGGTGTGCAAGACCTGCTCACTTTCTCAGTCGGCTTCGAAGATCAGCCGGAAGAGCGCGGACATGAATTCGAGTACTCTGATTTGGTCGCCGAACATTTCGGCACGCGCCATCATCAATTTCATATCGCCAATAGCGAGGTACTGAAACGCCTGCCCGAGGCCGTGGACAATATGGCCGAGCCCATGGTGAGCCAAGATGCGGTGGCGTTTTATCTCTTGGCAGAACAAGTTTCAAAGTCAGTCAAAGTCGTGCAAAGCGGCCAAGGCGCGGACGAGATTTTCGGCGGCTATTACTGGTATGGCCACATGCAAGAAGATACCGCCGGCACATACTTGGATCGTTTTCGTCGTCATTACTTCGACCGCGACCACGACGAATACCTGCAAACCGTGATGCCGGCCTACCACGGCGTGGATTACACCGCGCAGACCGTCAACGCCTATCTGAACGCGCCGGAAGCCGATACCTTTCTCGACCAAGTGTTGCGCATGGATGCCACCATGCTCATCACCGACGACCCGGTCAAGCGCGTGGACAACATGACCATGGCCTGGGGCTTGGAAGCGCGCGTGCCTTTCCTCGATCACGAATTAGTGGAACTGGCGGCGCAAATGCCCCCGGAGCTGAAACTGCAATCAGGCGGCAAGCATGTGCTGAAACGCATCGCGCGCGGCCTGGTGCCGGACGCGGTGATCGACCGCAGCAAGGGCTACTTCCCCATGCCGGCGCTGAAATATGTGCGCGGTGATTTTCTGGCATTCATGCAAGACATTCTCAACTCGCAAGCCTGCCGCGAGCGCGGGGTGTATCAGCGGGACTATGTGGAAAAATTACTGACTGCACCCGAGCACTATCACACCCGGATTCAAGGCAGCAAATTATGGCATCTGGCGCTGTTGGAGTATTGGTTGCAACGGAATGTGGATGCAGCAACGCGGGGCTAGCGACCCATTCAAGAACGGGAGATTACAATGCTATATTTCTTCGAGACATACATTCGGTGAAAATGGAATGAATGAAATTATTTTTCTAGTAGAGGAGTTACCCGAGGGCGGCTACACCGCGCGCGCCCTGGGTGAATCGATCTTCACCGAAGCAGACGATTTAGCGCAGTTGCACGAACGTGCTCGCGATGCCGTGCTATGCCATTTCGAGGCAAGCAATATATCCAAGCCCATACGGAGGCATTTTGTGTAAAACAAAGTTTCCCCATGAATAAACGGTGATTACACCAAGAGCCGATGAGCAAATCATGACAATCCCTTCTGACACTGAAATCCTTGCACTTCTAGTCAGGCTTGATCGGGTTCCCGCCGATGCGCTGGAATCCAACTGGCTCGACTTCAAGCCCTGGAAAAGCGCCAAGGAAGACTTGAAGGTCGCCATTGAGTACGCCGTCTGTTTTGCCAACGGGCAAGGCGGTGTCGTGGTATTTGGTGTGGATGACTTTACGACTGGTCGAAGCAAGGCGATCCACGGCGTGCGGAATTACGATCTGGATGTGTGGCGTCGCGGCATTTTCGATGCGGCGCGCCCTAATCTGCCGGTTGAAGTTTCCGAATTATCTGTGCCGGAAGGAACCGGCAAGCTCTTGGTGGTGCGCGTTGCGGAAAAAGAGGATGGCGTACTTTATGGGACGGCTGGCGGGTTATTCAAACGGCGCGTCGGCAAGAATTGCATGCCCATAGACCCGCAGGCTTTCATGCGGCAATCCATTCAAACCGCCGCCATGGATTGGAGCGGTGCGTTGGCGGTGGGTGTGGTGATTGGCGACCTCGACCCGATCGAGATTGCGCGCGGACGCCAGATTGCGGAGCGGCTTCGCCCTCAATCCGAATTGTCGCGTTTGCCGGATTCGGAGTTTCTTACCGCATTGGGTTCATTGCGTGATGGGAGAGTAACGCATACCGGCCTGCTGCTCTTTGGCAAGGAACCCGTTCTTGCCAAGTCTTGCCCACAGCATTTGGTGCAATATGTCTGGCAGCCGGGCGAAACACAAGTGGCGCGCAATGACCAATTTCGTTCCGGGTTGCTGCATGTACTGGATCGCATCGAGCAGATTTTCAGCAGTCCGGCCAATCCCGAACATGAAATTACGCTGGGGTTGCAAAAGCTGAGAATCCCGTCTTACCACCCGGATGTCGTGCGGGAGGCGGTGCTCAACGCCGTGACGCACCGCGATTATTCAGATACCGGAAAAGTGCTGATCCGGCAGTTGCAAAACGAATTGGTTTTGACCAGCCCCGGCGGTTTCATGGCGGGCATCACGCCGCAAAATATTTTGCGGCACGAACCCAAATCAAGAAACGGTACGCTTGCCAATGCATTTCTCAAACTGGGTTTAGTGGAATCGGCGGGTGTCGGGCGCAAGCGGATTTTCATTCTCTCCCTGTCACTGGGAAAGAAAACCCCGATTTACGAAAGCGATGGGCATAGCGTGACGCTACGCATCTTCGACGGTTCCTACGATGAAAATATGGCCAAGCTCGTTGCGTCTTGTCGCGAGGAGGGGCGCGAGGTCAGTCTTGATAGCTTATTGATATTGTCTCACCTGAGACAAAATGCTTTTCTGGAAAGTGGCACCGCAGCAAGGCTACTGCAAGTCAGCATCACTCAAGCCAGAGAAATTCTCGACCAACTTGCCCAGCCAAGAACTGGGATTCTTGAACGTCGTGGTCATACTAAGGCCGCAACTTTTCACCTCGCCAAGGGCATTGCCAAGGATTTGCTGGGCAAGGCGGCTTACACCAAGACTCGTGGCCTGAATCCGATTCGTTATGCGGAAATGGTGAAGGCCTATCTGGAAGACCACCGCTCCGTCAGCCCACAGGAATGCAGGGAGTTGCTGGGATTGGGCGAATCCCAATCTGCCAAAGTTGAAATATCGAGATACTTGAGAGCGTGGTCGTCTGGAACTGAAGCCTTCCTGATGCCGGAAGGACATGGTGCAAAGCGGCGGTACTCTTTGATCGAACCTGATACTGACTGAGTACCCCATTTAGCACATGCTATAAAATATCCACTAATTCGGTAACGCGTTTATAAGCCAATGAAATATAACAAAATAAAGGCGATTTCCATTTAGCAACCTTTTAGCATTCGCTAAAGAGTTACCGAAATCGCATGCTATTGCCGCAATAGCCCGTGCTGTTTATGCGTATAGCCCATAACCCATATTCCATAGCAACAATTCACCATGCACTTTGACGTCATCATCATCGGCGCCGGCGCCGCCGGCATGATGTGCGCGGCGCAGGCTGGCTTACGTGGGCGGCGCACGTTGCTGATCGAGCATTCCGAGAAGCTGGGCGAGCGCATCCGCATCTCGGGCGGCGGGCGCTGCAATTTCACCA
>JAUXTZ010000347.1 GCA_030681095.1 Burkholderiales bacterium | reverse complement strand
GATGAGGAAGAAGCTGGCAGCGCGTAAGCTCGTTGCCAAGAACGCGGTTTGCAAGCGCAGGCTATCGGTGATCGCCAGTTCGCGGATGAGGAAGCTCGTCGCACTGAAAACGAAGATCGTGCCGAGCACCAGCCAGACGAGACGGCTGCGCGCGGCTTCGAGTAAGGTGTAGCGGGCAATGGCAAGGATTTTGCGCATGGTGGAGCGATAGTAGCAAAAATATGAAAAGATATAACCACGGGGAACACGGGGGGCACGGGGAATTCAAGGAAGGTTTCCCCGTGCCCCCCGTGGTTAAATGGTTCTAATACCAGCCGAGAACGAAACGCATATGACTGAAATTCAACGCGCGAGCGTGAGCAACTGGACAGCCAGCCGATCGCATTGGTGGATGGGTTTGATGCTTATTTCGCTACACGCCGCATTGGCTTGGGGCATCGAGACGTGGTGGGCGCGCGCGCTGATGTTGTCCCACTTCGGCTTTTTCTTGATGTGGCAGCCGGTGTGGCGCGCTGAGCGGGAGATTTCCACCCTCTCCGCATTGTTGATCATCGGTGTCGGACTCATGCTCGGTTTCATCGCGAATTGGTGGCTCACCGCGGTGTGGCTGGGTGTGTTGATCGGACTCATCGGCGGCAGAGCGTTCGGCGCGGATTCCAAACGGCAGCATCTGGGCGGCTTGCTGGCGTTGACTTATCTGCTGGGCATCCTGCTCGGCTGGGTGGTGCCACAGCTGTTCCCGGATTATCAAGAGAACGCGGGACTGGTGTTTTCAATACGTTATGTTTGGCTCACGCTGCCTGTGCTGTTGCTGTTTTTACCGCAAGAACGTATTAGCGCTTCCACCCATGTGGTCGATTTCATTTATAGCGTGATGTTGTTCCTGTTGGTGATGGTGTTGGTGCTGGGCAGTTTTGCCTTGAAGCTGGTGACCAAAGGCGATTACCTTTTCTCCGTAGCGCTTACCTTGGTGGGCTTGGCCTTGATGCTGTTGATCTTGGCGTGGCTGTGGAAGCCGCGCGCCGGCTTCGCAGGTTTTGGCCAATTGTTGTCGCGCTACCTGTTGAGCGTCGGCCTGCCGTTCGAGCAATGGATTCAAAGCCTGGCGCATTTGGCCGAGACCGAACGCGAGCCGCAGGTATTCTTGACCAAAGCCTTGGATGAAATTAATCGTCTGCCTTGGGTGGCAGGTGGCGCGTGGCGCACTCTGGATGCGGCGGGCGACTTCGGTGTGGTGACAAAGCATCGGATTGAGATCAAGGCGCATCGCTTAATGCTGGAGCTGTACACGCGCGGCGGCGTATCGCCTTCGTTGGTGGTGCATGTGCGGCTGCTGACTGAGTTGCTGGAGTTTTTTTATGAAGCCAAGCTGCGCGAACAGTTGCAACGGCAAAACGCCTATGTGCAAGCGATTCACGAGACCGGCGCACGGCTCACACATGATATAAAAAACATGCTGCAATCGTTGACCGCGCTGTGCTCCGCCGCCGAGACGAGCGAGGCGGATCAAGCCGAAGCCCTACAAATGCTAATTCAACGCCAGCTGCCGCTGATTACGCGGCGCTTGGATCAAACCCTGAAAAAACTCAAAGCGCCGCACAAGGTGGGACGCGAGGAAATTCTGGCGGCGGACTGGTGGCGGGATTTGCGTACGCGCTATGAGCCGCATGGCGTGTCCTTCAAGCTCGAAGGTGAACTCGACGCTTGCCAAGTGCCAGCTGAGTTATTCGATAGTGTGGCCGACAACCTAGTGCAAAACGCGATTAAGAAACGCGGGGCCGAGATGGGCGTAGTGATTCGCGCCAGCTTCACGCCGGAACACGGCGGCGTGCTGAAGGTGGAAGACAGCGGTAGCCCGATGCGTGCGGAGGTGGCGGCAAAATTATTCGACGCGCCGGTGGCCTCCAAATCCGGTTTGGGCATCGGCTTGTACCAGGCCGCGCGCCAGGCGGAGCAGTTGGGGTACCGGCTGCGTGTCGCAAGTAATGAAGCGGGCCGGGTGTGCTTTGAGTTGAGCGTGGTGCGAGAGATTCAGGACGGCGCGGCCTAGTAGGGCAATTTGCCTGCCGCCACCATGCGGTTGAAGAGCACGTTGGGCGAGAGCCAGATGACGAGGTCGTCGAATTCGCACCGAGGCTGGCCGGCCCCATCGCAGGGGGCGCTGGCTGCAGTTGGTATGCGAGAGACGAAGAAATAATTATTGTTGCCAGCAGTCGTGTTTTCTTTTTCGTCATCACTGATGGGGGCGAAGTTCGCAACCCCAGTGTTAGCGCTGACGCCGCCAAACCCATTCTTACCAGAGGACAGCACTACAGCGGGAACGTTGCTCGCAATTGACTGGTTGGCGGGGCAAGTGTTGGGTGCGCCGATAGTCGGTGCTGCACCGCAAACAGAGAGCGTTCCTGAGTCTGCGAGAGTGAAGGCAGGGGGGCTACGCGCAAAAACATTTGTCACGCGATAGCGAAAACGGTTGCCCCAAGCATCGCTGTTGGCTACCCCGAGTGTGGCCCACGGCAGATTGCCTTCTGTGGAAGTAATACCGGGAGCGGCAGCGCAAGGTCCGCCCAGTGGATCTTCCAAGCCATCGTTTGCACCGGCGCCAGCGACCAGATCCGGACACGGCAGCCGCCCATTCGCCACCGCGAATCCCAGCAATGCCTCTTTAATCTCCTCCATCGCCTTTTGCGTCTCCGCAATCCGCTTTTGCTCCACTTGCGTCGCGAACGGCACCAGCAAGCCACCCAATAACAGCGTGACGATAATCAACACGAACGCCATCTCGATCAGCGAGAAGCCCGGTGCGCGGCGGGTCATGGCGCTTCCTCCCCGTTTTGAGGCAGCGGTGGGCGCTTGGCGATAGTGACGGGTAGTTTGGATTCCTGGTTTTTGCGTACCACCGATATCTGCGCCTGCGTGCCCGGCGCTAAATTCGCGATATAAGCCAAGGCCGCCGCCGAGTTGGGCAGGGCACGGCCATTGATGCCGACGATAATATCGCCGGGTTGGATGTTGGCCCGATCAGCCGGGCCGTTGCGCAGCACGCCGATGATCAGCGTGCCGGCGATATTGGGTAGCTTGAATGCCTGCGCCGTCTCCGGATTCATGTCGCGCATCGACACGCCGAGCCAGCCGCGCGTGACGCTGCCATGCTTGATGATCTGCTCCATTACCTGTTTGACCAGGCTCTCGGGAATTGCGAATCCAATACCCTGCGAGCCGCCACTCTTGGAAAAAATTGCGCTGTTGATGCCGACCAGATTGCCTTGGGTATCGACCAGCGCGCCGCCGGAGTTGCCCGGA
>JAUXTZ010000336.1 GCA_030681095.1 Burkholderiales bacterium | reverse complement strand
TTCGTGAAGCAATTCGTGAATGGCGAATTCGATGGCCCGGTCAGCTTCCACTACCCGGCGCAGCCGATACGCCAAGATTTAAACTTGGCGGTCAGCGCCTCGCTCAACTTACATCACGCTCCCAAAACCCAGATCGACCGCGCCCGCCGGCGGCGTCAGGCCGGCCATGCGGCAACCTTGCGCCACCGGCCCTTTGGGGAAGTGTTGATCAAGAAATTTGATGCCGCCCTGGTGGTGGAATTTTTCATCCAGCGCATCATTCAACTCGATTCTATTGATGATGCCTGTTTCATCGTGGCGCGCATAAAAACTTTGCAGCGCGCGTATCACCTGCCAATGCACCTCGGTCAGGATAAGGTCTTCCTCCTTCGCGGCCAGGCGCGCGTCGCTAGGCATCCACCCGATCGGCGCATGAGGAAATTTCGGTAATTGGGCGCCCCTGTCGGGGTGGATCGGATCGCGTTGTGAGTCGAGCATGATTTTCTCCTCATCGTTTGCTTGGGTTATTTCAAAATAGAACGCTTTTCTCCAAGATTCAACCCGGTTCACGGTAGGTTTGTTTTTCAGGCTGTATTCATCCGAATTGTCACTTTGCCGCGCATGCGATAAATTGCCGCTATGTCCGTCGAATGCTACGCCCCGCGCTTGCTCAACCCGTTTCGCGGGGTCACCAACACCATTCGCTATGAATCCGCCGAGGCGGTCACCCTGGATGGCGTGCACTGGGATATTTATGTCAGCAACGAGAAGCTGTTGGACGATCTACACCAGAGCCATCGCGTGCAAGTCAGCGATATTCGCTATGGCAGTTGGTCATTGGAAAGTGGCCTCAAGCGTGGGCCCTTATTCCCCTCGGAAGATTTTCGGCTCATGGAAGAAATGGGCGCCACCGTTTATGAACATCTCACTCGCGTACATCAAAAGGTGCCGTTTCCATTCCAGGATTGTTTCGAACTCTGGTTGTTGGATGGGGAAGGCCGGCCGCTGGCTTTACTCGAGAGCGTGGTGTCGGAGCATGAGCTGGATCTGGATCGTTCGGTTGCGTGGCGAGTCGGCTTCGCAGCCTGCGAGCGTTTTGCCAGCCCCGTGATGCAAAGTCTCGGTGCGGCATCGCCAGCCGCCGGCGAATATCTGATGCGCTACATCAATGCACGGGCGGGGGTGAGCCCCGCCGCGCAGTGGTTCTGGCGCTTACCGAATGGCTCCGGCATCGGCATGCAAGGTATTGATCTGCCCACGGCATGGGAATCGCGCACCCTCGATTTAGCGGCTTTTCCAGCGCTGTTTCTGTCGCAGTTGGGCCATGACGAAGCACACCGGCAGCTCATCAATGATTTTCATGCATGGCAGGCGCCGTGGCTGTTGTTGTTGTCGCATCTCGACCTGGATACGCGCCGTCTATTGGAGCGGCAGGCGCGCCGGCAAGCGTTCGAGGTGATGAAACACCACCGGCTTTATCCCCCGGCGGCGGATGAAAATGAAATAAAAGCCGCGCTGGTGGAAGCCATCTTGCGCCGTAGCCAGGCCGACGTAGAGCAGAGTCAGGACAATACGATGTCCACTTACTACATCGAATTGCATCCCAGTCCCGGCGGTGATCGATCGATCTGATCGCAGTGGCTTGCCGATCAACATTCGATCAGCTCGACCTATTCTGCGCATCGCGCGCAGCGACGTTCATAGAAATATAGGGGGCAGACCAATAGGACCAAGTTGCACCTGACGTCTACCCCGCATCTATTCCTGCGGCAACGAAGAGCCAAGCTGGGGCAGTTTGTCCCCATAAGCGGCTTGGTTGTGTTGCATGCAGATAAATCATGCATTAAGCTCGCTGATAGAATGTAGATTCTCTGGGGGTAAGGAAAAAAATGTGGCTTAAATCTATTGTTCCCGCTGTATCTCTTGCGGCATTGTTTGCAACAAACTCAGCGAACGCTGAGGGTGAGGAAATATCTCGGTCAACCTGGGGTGGGCAATACATAGGCTTCGCCGTCGGAGTTGCGCATGGAAAAGCAGATCCTACCGTTAGAGCAAAAGCAAGCGGTTACTTTATAACGACTGATCCGGGGCAGGTTGACCCGCAAGGTTCACGGAATATCGATGAAACCAATTTAGTCGGTAGTCTATTGTGGGGGCTCAATCGTCAAACTGGGCTTACTGTTTATGGCGTCGAGGCGGATGTGTCCCTGACGAATTTTGACGCACAATACAGCTCTGGAAACATTGCTTATATCTCGCTACCAACAAGCACTTTTTCCATCACAACCAAGGTAAGGTCTAATTGGATGGCAAGCATCCGCCCACGATTGGGATATGCTCGAGAAGACGCTCTTATGTACGTCACCGCAGGACCTTCATTGGCACGGTTTAAATATGATTTCTCTTTTACAGATACAAACATTCCTGAGTCTGCAAGCGTACACAGCAGCAAGGTAAAACTTGGTTGGACTGCTGGCCTAGGCTATGAGCGAAAATTGCAAGGTGATTGGTCTTGGAAAGCCGAATATTTATATTCCAGATTTGACAATATTATTGATGAGAGCAGCGCACTCAGAACAGTCCCTGCAGATGGGTTTACTCATAAGCTCGATCACGAAATACACAGTCTCCGTATCGGCTTAACCAAAAATTTTTAATGGACTTGCCCAAGATTACCGCGCTTGTGGTGCCTGATCGAGTTTCATCAATGAACATACCCTTGAGGACGGTACTCGCCAGAAGAAAGCTAGTATCCCTTTACATTCAGGCGGCAAACGATCCGGCCTTACTGGTGGCGGCCTTGGGCGACGTCGCCCGCGCAAGCGCATGAGCGAGATTGCCGTGGCATCCGGGCTCACACCTTAATTTACACCAAGCTCCCCGTCGCCAGCCACCGCGCACATTCCCCACCCAAGTTCTGCTGCGCTAACTGTTCATACTTATTCGACTCATCCGGCGTCAACACTTCGCGCCAACGGCCATTGGTGCCTTTGTGCACAAAGGTCTGCGCGCCGCCATCCCAGAAGATTCCACCCAGCGGCACGCTCTTGGTGGCGTTTTTCTTCATGTAGTCGAAGCTGCAGTGCTCGACGATGGCATCCCACTTCGATTCGTCGATGGGGATTTCCAGAAACGCGGCAATCTCGCGCATTTGCCCCGGCAGATCGGCCTTGAGCTGGGAAAAATGCACCAGCTTCACGTTCGGCAGTTCGCGGATCGACCACCAACTGCGAATGTTTTCCCAGAAAGGCCACCAGGGGTGGCCATCCCGATCCAGCCAATCGTGGTAGTAATCGCGCACCGAGGCGGGGGGCTTTTCAATCGGCGGCCCGACTAAGCCTGGGGTGTCGTTCAGCGCCGAGTACCATATCTCATTGGCGTGGGCGTGATGGTTGTACATGCTCCATAGCACGTCGCGCCCATCGCGGCCGATGTAGAGATATTTCGCTTCGGGCGAGAACACCAAAGCATCAACCGGCAAATGAGTTTTGACGAAACGCCGATGCGTTTGCGCTGCAACCGCCGGCAATTTAATTTCTTTGGGCGGCACGCGCAAATCCATCCAGGGCGACATTTCCGCGACTTCTAATCCTTCTTCACCCTTGAATAATAGTTGCGACACGATTTGCTGCATCCAGGTGGTACCGGATTTGGCATAGGTGCCGATCACGATATCGTCGCCGCGAAAGTCGAAGTCGTTCCAGATCGTAGAGTCGAAGTGATGGTTGTGAATCTCACGTGACTTCTTCGGCCAATGCAACCTATCAGGGGGTGTCATGTCGTCTCCTGTTTATTCAAAGTAAATCAAGTGAACGGACTAGCGTGCCAGCGCTCGTGATGCTGAAAGAGAGCGAGATTACTTTAGCGCCTCAACCGAATAACGTACCCACAAATGGTGCTCGGCTTTCGGCGCGATGGTGACTGTATCGTTTGCGGCATTGGTGCTTTCCACGCACAGCATGTTGCGATAGCCGTCGTGGCCGAGATCGCCCATCTTGTTCGCTTTCTCCACCCACGGGTTCCACACTACGGTGGAGTGGCTACCGAGTTTTTTGATGCGGATGCGGCGCTGCCAAGCCGGATCTTCGATCACGCAATCGTGATCGGTGTTGAGATAGATGCGGTCCACTTCTTGGTAGATGCTTACCGGTCCGGCTTGCTGCTTCTGCGCGCCGCCATCCACCTTGTCGATATAGGCAATGCCGTCTAAGCCATGAATCGCCGTTTGGCCGATGTCGCTGACTTCAAAATACGTGTGCAGCGCATCGCCGATGGTGATCGGCTCCTTGCCGGTATTGAGCGTGCCCAGATCGATATCCAATGTTTTGCCCACCACGACTTGCAGCACCAGCTCGCTGGGATGCGGCCATTGCGCGCGCGTGGCGTCGTTCGCTTGCAGGCGAAACGCCATCCAGGTGCCGCCATCTTTTAGGGATTTGGCGCCGATTACTTCCCACATCACGGTGCGTGCGAAGCCGTGACCAGGGAAGCTGACCTCACGCGCATGCGGGCCAAACCAGGGCCAGCACACCGGCACACCGCCACGAATCGATTTGCCCGGCGCAACCTTGGCGTGCGATGAGAGCCAGATCACCGGCTTTTGCCCTTTGGGCGTCCACGTCATGATGTGTGCCCCTTGCAGGCAGATCGAGGCGGTGGCGTGCTGATTGTCGATCTCGGCCACGACCATGCCGTTGCTCTCTTTGAAGTGCAGTTGCTTGGTAAGGCCAAAGTGGCTGTTTAACGATTCAATGGTTTGCATAGTGATCTCCGGCTGATTTGGCGGGGCTGGTTTGGGAATCAATAATTTTAGCACTTTGCCTACACGCGGTGCGGCCCGGGCAGGTATCATTGCCGCCGTGCTAAATATCACTCATCTAAATTACCTCGTCGGCGGTAACCCGCTGTTTCAAGACGCTTCTCTGCAAGTGTTCGCTGACCAACGCATTGGTCTGGTGGGCAAGAACGGCTGCGGCAAATCCACTCTATTTCGCCTGATTCGCGGCGAATTAAAATCCGAAAGCGGCGACGTGTCCTTGCAGGCGGGCAAGACGCTAGCCTTCGTGGAGCAGGAGATCGCCAACTCCGTGCGTCCGGCCTTGGAGTTCGTGCTCGATGGCGATACCGAATTGCGCGGGCTGGAACAAGCGCTCGCCATTGAAGTGCATGACACCGCCTGGTTCGAGGCGCAACACCGCTTCGAGGCCATCGATGGCTATGCCGCTCCGGCGCGCGCCGCGCAATTGCTCAATGGCTTAGGCTTTAGCACCGGCGATCTGCAGCGCCCGGTTGCGAGCTTCTCCGGCGGCTGGCGCATGCGGCTGAATCTGGCGCGCGCCTTGATGCGCCGCGCGGATTTGCTGTTGCTGGATGAGCCGACCAACCACCTCGATCTGGAAGCGATTTTATGGCTGGAGCAATATCTGGCGCGCTATCCCGGCAGCCTATTGATGGTGTCGCATGACCGCGAGTTTCTCAACGCCTGCGTCAACCGCATCGCGTTTATCACCAACAAAGCGATTGAAGTCTATAGCGGGAATTACGATGACTTCGAGCGCACGCGCGCCGAACGCGCCGCGCAACAAAATACGGCCCTGCGCCAGCAGCAGGCCAAGATCGCGCATCTGGAAGATTTTGTGCGCCGCTTCCGCGCCAAAGCCACCAAGGCCAAGCAAGCGCAAAGCCGCTTGAAAGCGCTGGAACGTTTAGAGCGCATTGCACCGGCGCATCTGGAAGACGGTCATTTCGAATTGGAAATCGAAGCCCCCGCGCGCAGCCCCGATACTTTGATCCGCGTCGAACAAGCCGAGGCCGGGTACGGCGAACGCATCTTGTTGCGCAACGTGAATATGGTGCTGCGCGCCGGCGCGCGTATCGCCTTGTTGGGGCCGAACGGCGCAGGCAAATCGACACTGATTAAAATGCTGGCGGGCGAATTGGCGCCCAGTGCGGGCAGTCTGGAAATCACTCCCGATATTCGCATCGGCTACTTCGCCCAGCATCAGTTGGAACATCTCGATGTGACCGCCACGCCGCTCGAACATTTCGAGCGCATCGCGCCGGATAAGACGAGCCAGGAACTACGTAATTTCCTGGGCCGCTTCGGCTTGGCGGGGGAGAGCGAAGATCGGCCGGTGGCAGGCTTCTCCGGCGGCGAGAAAAGCCGCCTGGCCTTGGCGCTGCTCGCCTGGCAAAAGCCGCACATGCTTTTGCTGGATGAGCCAACTAACCATCTTGATCTCGATATGCGCGATGCGCTGACCGTGGCCTTGGAGGAATACACCGGCGCCATGGTGTTGGTCTCGCACGATCGCAGCCTGATCCGCGCCACCGCCGATGAATTGTGGCTGGTGGCAGATGGTGCGGCCGTGCCATTCGATGGGGATTTAGAAGACTATCGCACCTGGGTAGAATCGCGCCGCGCAAGTTTGCAAGCGCCACCGAAATCCGTAGCAGAAAAATCCCGCCGCGATGCGCCGCCGGTACGAAAAAAGGCGCTGCTCTCCAAGCAAGTGAAATTGGAAGCTGAGATTAATCTTGCACAGACCGCATTGGCTGAGGCGCAACAGCGCTTGGCCGACCCCGCGACGTATGCGAATCCTGCCGACCCTGCCATCGGCCAACTAAATCAAACACGCGACACGCTGGAGAAAAAAATAGCCACGCTGGAAGAAGCGTGGCTGGACTTGGAAATGGCGCTGGAAGATGCGAGTTAAGCTGCTGGGCGCGCGAATACTTGGCTAGAAATCTTTGCCATCAACGATGGTTAACCATCGTGAGATGACGTTACCTTTTTCAGCAACTCGATCATAGGTGCCGTCACCATTGCTTATGACCTTGGCGCAGCCGCCTGCGATGCTAACGCAATGCGTGCCATCATCTTCGACACGCCAAGTACCTTCCGAGAGCTTGTTATCGATATATCGATACAACTTTCCATCAGGGGCAAAGTAGACTTTTGGGGTGTTGCCAGTAGAGCCGAGGGCATGCGCCGTTTTACCTGAAATCAGCTTTTTGACAGCATCCGCGCTCAATGTTTCTCCTGCGTGCGACCATGTGGAAAAGAGCACAAGGCCAGCAAAAGCAAAGGTGAAGGTTCTCATTTTTCTATTCTCCATTATTTAAAATGCCGCACCCTTGGGGCAGGGCGCGAATAGTAGTTTAGAAACCCTTGCCGTTTGCAACGCTTACCCATCTCAGAAGTACTTTTCCGTCAGCCGAAATCCGGTCATAGGTGCCGTCACCGTTGCTGACGATTGTGGCGCAGCCGCCGGGCATGCCTGTCACGCACTGCGTTCCATCATCCTTGACACTCCAAGTGCCTTCGATCAGTTTGTCCCCGAACTTACGAATGGTTTTGCCGTCGGGGGCGAAGTAGTTTTGCTGGGTATTGCCGTTGGGCGCCAGGCCATCGATCGTGTTGCCCGTGATCAGTTTTTTAACGGCATCCGCATTCAGCGTTTCGCCTGCGTGCACCCAGGTGGAAAATAGCAAAAGGGCGGCAACAGCAAGTGTGATGAATTTCATTTTTTTCTCCTCAGTATCAATACCACATTCATCCTTCACCCGGATTGCCCGTCTGAAGCCGCCCCCGTGGTAAAAAAAGGGCAGAGTCCTGCATCAAGAAATATTGTGTGCGAGTCAGATGCCCGTGGCTTGCTGCCGCAGGGAGATCAACTCATATCGTTCCGCATTGTTATATTTTCCATCTGCCCGGCGGGTGGTAAATTCACGCTTGACTGGGAAATTCAGCCCCGGCACCAGCCAATAGGTCGTTTCCAACTTTGTGGAATAGGTATTGTTCCAGCCCAAGCCTTCCACTCTGAAGGCTTCAAATTCCCCTGCGGGTAC
>JAUXTZ010000123.1 GCA_030681095.1 Burkholderiales bacterium | reverse complement strand
ATCCTTTGTCAGCGTGGGCGAGCGCGAAGTGAAAAAAGTCCCACTGCTGCGCGGCAAATCGATATTCAACCTGTTCTTCGAAGCATCGACCCGCACCCGCACCACGTTCGAGATCGCCGCCAAGCGCCTCTCGGCCGATGTGGTAAATCTCAACGTCAGCGCCTCGTCCCAATCCAAAGGCGAGACCCTACTCGACACGGTAGACAACCTCTCGGCAATGGGCGCCGACATGTTCGTGGTGCGCCATGCGCAGTCCGGCGCGGCGCATTTCATCGCGCGCCATGTCGCGCCGCACATCCATGTCGTCAACGCCGGCGATGGGCGCCATGCGCACCCGACGCAAGGCTTGTTGGATATGTTCACCATCCGCCGCTTCAAAAAAGACTTCACCCAACTGCGCGTGGCGGTGGTCGGCGATGTGATGCACTCGCGTGTCGCCCGCTCCGAAATCCACGCACTGACCACGCTCGGCGTGCCGGAAGTGCGTGTGATCGCACCGCGCACCCTGCTGCCGAAAGGCGTCGAATCGCTCGGCGTGCACGTGTTCAACGACATGCAGGCGGGGCTGAAAGACGTGGACGTGGTGATGATGCTGCGCCTGCAAAACGAGCGCATGAGCGGGCCATTTCTGCCCAGCGCGCAAGAATATTTTAAATACTACGGGCTGACAGCCGACAAGCTCAAACTCGCTAAACCCGACGCCATCGTAATGCACCCCGGCCCGATGAACCGCGGGGTGGAAATCGATTCCTCGGTGGCGGATGGTGGCCAAGCCGTGATCCTGCCGCAGGTTACTTTCGGTATCGCGGTGCGCATGGCGGTGATGAGCATGTTGGCGGGAGCATGAGAATCAGGATTCGGGATTCAGGATTCTGGATTCAGGGAAAAACGAGATGAAAATACAGATTAAAAATGGTCGGCTGATCGACCCGAAAAACAAAATCGACCGCGTAGTCGATCTCTACATCGCTGCGGGTAAAGTCGTGAGCATCGATAAAATTCCCGACGGCTTTCACGCCAATCGCGAAATCGATGCGACGAATCTCATTGTCTGCCCCGGCCTGATCGATCTCGCCGCAAGGCTGCGCGAACCGGGCTTTGAGTATCGCGCCACGCTCGAATCGGAAATGGACGCAGCTGTTGCGGGGGGCGTCACCAGCCTCGTCTGCCCACCCGATACCGACCCGGTGCTGGACGAACCGGGTTTGGTGGAAATGCTCAAGCACCGCGCCAAGAGTTTGAACCAAGCCCATGTCTATCCGCTCGGCGCCTTGACACAAAAACTGGCCGGTAAAGTGCTCACCGAAATGGCGGAGTTGCACGACGCGGGCTGCATCGGCTTCTCGCACGCCGATGCGCCGCTGATCGACACCACGCTACTGATGCGCGCCATGGAATACGCCGCGACCTTCGGCTTCACCGTGTGGCTGCGGCCGCAGGATTTCTTCTTAGCCGAAGGCGGCGTCGCGCACGACGGCGAAGTCGCAACCCGCTTGGGATTGGCGGCGATTCCCGCCTGTGCCGAGACCATCGCGCTCTCCACCATTTTGTTTCTCATGCGAGAAACCGGCGCGCGCGTACATATCTGCCGCCTCTCCAGCCGCGATGGCGTGGAGCTCATCCGCCAAGCGAAAGCGGAAGGGCTGCCGGTCACCTGCGACATCTCGATCAACCACGCGCATTTGTGCGACCGCGACATCGGCTACTTCGATGCGAATGCCAACCTGATGCCGCCGCTGCGCGATCAGCGCGACCGCGACGCCCTGCGCTTAGCCCTCGCTGACGGCGCCATCGATGCCCTGTGCTCCGACCATACCCCGGTGGATGAGGATGCAAAGCAAGTTCCCTTCGCCCAAGCGGAAACCGGCGCGACCGGCCTGGAACTCTTGCTGCCCTTGACGCTGAAATGGGCCACCGAACAAAAAGTGCCGCTGCTCGATGCACTCGCCAAAATCACCAGCGAGCCGGCGCGCATCTTAGGCTTAAGCAGCGGCCACTTGGATATCGGCCAAACCGCCGATGTGTGCATCTTCGACCCCGCCACACCCTGGCGCGTCGAAGCCCGCGCGCTGAAAAGCCAAGGCAAGAACACACCATTCCTGGGTTATGAAATGCTGGGCAAGGTGCGCTATACCTTGATGGCGGGGCATGGGGTGTATGAGGGAAGTTGAAAGTTTCTGCGCTGTAAGGTCGCAACTTGCGACCTTAACGCTTGGGTGTAGATAACATAACAGCCAAAGCCTTATAATCATAAGCCGTTGATTATGCAGGCGACAAACAATAATCTAAGCTGCTCGGGTTTTTATTGAATGCCGACTATACTGTCAATCGGTGGGCTGCGCGTCGCGGTCTATCCAAACGACCACCGGCCAGCGCATGTACATGTGATCGGCAATGGCTGCGAGGCAATATTCAAGCTGAATTGCCTGGAAGGCCCGCCAGCGTTGCGTGAGAACTACGGCTTTTCAAAAAAAGAGCTGATACGGATTCAGGCCGATCTAGCCGTCAACCTGGCGCGGCTTTGCGACAAATGGAGCGATATTCATGGCGATTACTGATAAAGAATTTGAAACCGCGAACCGTCGCGGTGCGGAAAAGAAAGCGACATTCCCGGCCGCAGTATCGGTTCGTTACGACCGGCGCGTAGCGCGTGTCGTCATCACCCTGGCTACCGGCCTTGAGCTCGCGTTCTCGCCGAAACATGCACAGGGGCTGGAACACGCGCATCCCGCCGATCTCGCGGATGCTGAAGTCACCCCTTCTGGCCTGGGCATCCATTTTCCGCGCCTCGATGCAGATATCTACATCCCGGCTTTACTCGAAGGGTTCCTCGGATCTAAGCGCTGGATCGCCGCGCAGATCGGAAAGATTGGCGGCGCAACCAAGAGCGAAGCCAAGACGGCCGCAGCTCGCGAGAACGGCAAACTTGGCGGCCGGCCGAAAAAGAAAAAAGAATTGGCTGCCGCTTAACGCTGCTGCTTACGCCAGGCCCTTCTTCGGCACAATCGGCGACCTGCGATTCAGCGAGCGAAAATCGAGTCTGGCCCTGAGGTCTCTTGGACAACCTCTGACCTTCGATAGAGCGCTGCGACACCTAGCGGTGTACTGCCAAATCGATCCAGTGCATTGATGTTCGCACCTTGATCGAGAAACTGGTTCACTCGCACAACATCCCCAATTTGGGCTGCATGTAGCAACCCCTGCTCAATACTCTCTACCGGTTTGGAATAGGCATGGCCAGCGCACATAACCACCACCAAAATCCCTATGCATATTTGGCGAATCACGCTGCGTGCTACCTCAATATTTCTATCAATTATTGCTGATCAGTGCGAACGGCACACCCTGCTCGCTTCGATCGCAAATACATCATCCCCGCACTAGCCACGATCACAATCTCCAGCAAAACCGTCCAATGCAACACGAAATTCATTACCCACCAAGACTGGCCCGCATGAATATGCGCTAAGCGGAAATATTGCATCGATAGCGGATACAGCCAGCGAATACCTCCGGCTGTCGAATCCAACACCATATGCCCGAGCGCGGATAGTCCGAAGACGATGCCAAGCCATACCCACGTACGGCTACGTCGCCAAAGCAGCGCAATCCAAATCAGGATAGCAATAACCCAAAACACCGGCAGGTGTGTCCAGTAGCTGTGATGGCCATGTTGTCGATGGTCGATGAGATAGAAATACAGCAAGTCTATGTCCGGGGAAATCGCGCCGACCATCCCCGCCACGATCAGCCTGCGCTTGGTCTGCTCGCTCAAGTGGCGAAGATGTTCCATTGCCACCACCCCTTTCGATAACAAGTAACCCGCTGGCAAATGCGCGATAAACATGGCGGCTCCTTAAGATTTTTTAAACACCGGCACCCACGCTTCCGCTCCGAGCATCCATGACTCATCCTCATCACGCTTCTTGGAAAAATAACGTGGCATCGCAAACCGATAAATCAAATAACCTAGCAACATGAATTTCTCCTCAAAAAATCCGCCCAGGCCACATGGCCTGGCGGTAATAAGCGTTAACTTGCGCCCTCTCTCCTAGCTCTCTCCCGCAAGCGGGCGAGAGGGACTTGGGCTCGCTACGCGAGTTGCACCTTACTGCTGCTTCTGCTCAAACACTTGCTTCCAATTCACTTTCGCCGTCACTTGCATCAAAACGAACAAGGTCAAGATCGCACCTACGGTGATGGTCAAGCCGGTCAGCCCTTTGAAGAAGAAAGCAGCGGAAAACAAAACCAGATACACGACTTGCGCCAAGCCCGCGTAGCCGAAGGCGAAGCGATTGCCGAAGATCAAGCGCAAGTAGCTCACCACCAGGAACACCGACACGGCGGCGGAGAGTCCAAAGGCCCAGATGAATGGAACCTGATCGGCGAGGTAGGCGAGCAGCAGATGGAAGGCGAAGAACGCCGCTGAAATAAACGCAAAGTGCATGGGGTGAATGTCGATTTGCTTCATCACGCCGATCACCAGCATGGCCACCATAAAGAACAGCAGCGACAAGGGTGCAAAGAAAGCGATCTGTCCGGCGAGCGGCCCCGGTTGCAGTTTTTGCGGCATGACCATGCCAATGTTGGCGCCGGATACCAAGTGCTTGTAGTCCCAGGTCAAGCGCCAGCCGGTGGCGGTTTTCTCTTTCTTGCCGGGCGCTAAACCATCTGCGGGGAAATCAATGTCGCGGAAATTGGTGTCCATGCTGAGTTGGAAATTTTTGACTTCGCCCACGCCTGCGCCGAATTGATAGCGCCATGAATCCATGCCTTGTGTGCGATAGCCGACTTCGACTAGCACCGCCTCGCCGGGCGCTAGGTTGACCACACCGTTTACGATTCCGCCGCTCGGCGATGGCTCGGATTTCCATGCTTTACCATGCGTTCGAAACACAAAGTCGTCATACACCGCTTGCTTGTCGGGGAGCGTGAAAGTGATCGTGACATCCTGTGCTACACCGCTATCGTTCAGAAAGCGGTACTGGCCTGTGTATTGCACTTTGTACGTGGCGTACCACAGCAGCCCTTTTTGCCGATGCGATAAATCAATGTCCGTTTTGATTTTGCTGGATTCAAGTGGTAACTCGCATTTGATCTCCTTAGCGGCCAATTTGATTGCGAGGTTTTTGTTCTGCTCTGAATTTTCGGCTGGTTGGCTCGGTTGCTTGATGAAGCTTGCACTGGGTGCGATTTGAGTTTGCGCACCGCCCCATAGGCCGGTCACGCCATTTTTTAAGCGGCTATCCGTTTCAAATGTGCGGCTGTGAATACTGCCGCCCAAAATCATCCAGGCTAGTGTGGTTGCACCAAAAACCAAGGCTATCGCAAAAAGTCGCTTCGTCATTACGCCACCTCCGCGCCGGGCAGCCCGGCCCAGGTGGTACGGACACGCTTACCACCTTCGCTGGTGATAGCGGATGCCTCTTCGGTCGAGATGCCCTTCGGAGCCGACAGCAAGATCACCGCCGAACTCAGCAGCATGGCGGCGACCATGCCCGTGGCCAGGCTCGCCAGCATGAAGCATAAAAAATCGGTGTAAACGGTGCGGGTGAAAACGGTGGCGGTTTTGGTGTTCATGGCAGCACTCCTTGCGTGTGGATGACGCTGCCCATTTAAGCTCCCAAATCGGGCGTGGGCAGGGGCAATCCAGGCATGCCGCCGATGAATTGTGGCGAAATCGTGGCAGCGAATTTGGCCCGCTTCACATGCGAACAAGATCGGGTATAGTCGCCGCCATGGGAAGATCGATTGCGATTGTGGAAGACGAGCCCGCGATTCGGGCCAACTACGCCGACGCGCTGCGCCGCCAGGGCTACGAGGTGGCCGCCTACGCCAACCGGCGCGAGGCGATGGCAGGTACACAAACGCGGCTGCCGGATCTGGCGATCATCGACATCGGCTTGGAAGATGAAATCGATGGCGGCTTTACCTTATGCCGCGATTTGCGCGCCAAGTCGGAAAAGTTGGCGATCATTTTTCTGACGGCGCGCGACAGCGACTTCGATACCGTGGCCGGCTTGCGCATGGGCGCTGATGACTATCTGACCAAGGACGTAAGCCTGCCGCATTTGCTGGCGCGCATCAGCGCGCTGTTCCGGCGCATGGATGCCGTTGCCACGCACGCCGATGCGGATGAAATTCTGACGCGCGGCAAATTGACGCTGGATTTAAAGCGCATGGCGGCTAGCTGGGACAATCACGCCGTACCACTCACGCTCACCGAATTTTGGATGGTGCATGCGCTGGCGAAATTCCCCGGGCATTTGAAAGACCGCGACCACCTCATGAGCGAAGCCAAGCTCACCGTGGACGATGCCACGATCACCTCGCACATCAAGCGCATTCGCAAAAAATTTGCCGCACTGGATAGTGCGTTCGATGCGATCGAAACCTTGTATGGTATGGGCTACCGGTGGAAGGAATGATCTTGGGGAAAACCATTAACCACGGGGGACACGGGGGACACGGGGGACACGGGGCACACTGGGAAAACCAAAAGACTTTTTCGCTTGAATTCTTTCACCCGTTGAGCGCAATGCTCCGTCCACACAATTGATTTTTCTTTCCCCGTGTTCCCCGTGCCCCCCGTGGTTAAAAGCTCTTTTTGGAACTTAGCGTGATCAAACCCCGCTTCAGCATCCGCGCCAAACTACTGCTCGTCTCGCTCACCCTGCTCGCCGTGCCCTGGGTTGGGCTGTCCTTTGTGAAGGAAGTTGAGCGCGCGCTGCGCCAAGGTCACGAGCAATCCGTCGCAGCAACGGCGCAGGCGGTGGCAACGGCCTTGCATGACCGGCCGCGCTTATTTGAGCCGCAACCGGGCCACGAATCGCCCTGGCACGAGCCGGGGGACTTGTATCTCTTTGCCTTGCCTGCGGCCATGGATGTGGATGGCGCTGCATCCGATTGGCCGACCACTTTGACCGCGCGCACTTACGCACCACCCCCCGCT
>JAUXTZ010000330.1 GCA_030681095.1 Burkholderiales bacterium | reverse complement strand
CCTGCGCTGGTCGGCACCGACAATCACTGCAAGCTAGGCAAATGGATTTACGGCGAGGGGCAGGCCTATGCAGACCTGCCGCATTTTGAGAGAGTGCGCGCCGAGCATGCGGCATTCCACAAACACGCCGCGGCGGTGGTGATATTCGTGAATCTAGGTGATCATGCCACCGCGCAACAAGTGCTGAATGGTGAATACGCCAAAGTCTCGAATAACCTGAAGCGGGAAATTATTGTGCTGGCGCAAGAAGTGGGCGCGCAGCCCGAGCCTTAAGGCAACTTCACCACCGCTGGGGTACCGGCGCGCATCGTATCTTTCACCGTAAACAGCACCTCCAGTAAATACCCGGCATCATTCTTCTCTCCCACCGGCTCCAAGCCTAAAGTCTTGACCTTGCCGTTGAAACTTTGCTGGCCAACTTGTACCGTCACCGCGTCGCCGACTTTCATTTTTTCCACTTGCGCCAGGCTGACTTTGGCGCGCGCGATCATTTCATTGGCTCTCGCCAACACAAGCAAGGTCTGCGGCTGGAATTGGCTGGCCACGGTTTGGCCCGGTTCTACTTGGCGCACAACAACCAGCGCATCAAACGGTGCGCGTAGTGTCGCATCGCCCAGTGTTTTCTGGGTGCGCGCTAAACGCGCCTGCGCTTCATTCAATCCTGCCTTAGCGCGCACGAGACGGGTTTGCGCTTGCTCCAGTTCCGAGGTGGCAATCACGGTGCGGTTGTAGAGCTCTTGCACTCGATCCAGATTGCGCTTGGCATCCAGCTCTTCCTCTTTATGGCGAGCCAATTCGGCTTGCGATTCGGCAACGCCCGCTTGGTAAGCCGCCGCATCAAGCGTCAGCAACACTTGCCCTTTTTTCACCCGATCACCCACGTTGGCCTGCACCGCCCGCACCACGCCGGAAACCGGCATCGAAAGCTCCACCCGCTGCGACCATTGCAATGTGCTTGGCACATCGGCGGCCCAGCTTGAGGTAAAAATGCCAAGCGACATCACAATCAATACCCAGTGGTGCATCATCCGTCTCCTCATTTTTTAACTGGCGCCGGCAGGGGTTGGCCCAGCAAGGCCTCGAGCTTCGCGAGCGCCAGCGCCAATTTGTATTCGACACTGCGTTGACGCAGCTTCGCATCGGCGGTCGTGGCCATGGTCTCGCCCAAGGTCGTGCGCAATTCCATTTCATACAGGGCGCGCGAACGCTCCAAAGCCAAATCGCGATATTCGGCTTGTACTTTCGCTGCATTGCGCTCGGTTTTTTGCAGTTGCTCCACTTCGCTCCACGCAACCAGCACCGCCGACATCAAGCCGCGCTTATATTTCTCGGTTTCGGCTTGCAGTTTCTGGAACTGCGCTTGCTCGCGCGCCAATTGCGAGGACACGCGATTACCCTGGTACAGCGGCCACGACAATACCACGCCGGCCCGCAACTCATCCCGCCCCGAAAGCTTGCGATTGGCGTAATCGCTGGCTTCAAGTTCCAGATCCAAAGAAGGATTTTTATCCGCGCGCACGGCTTCCAGGCGTTGGCGCGATGCTGCGAGCAATTGCTGATTCGCCTTTAGCTTCGGGTTCCGCTCGATGAGCTTGAGCAATTCTTCATAATCCGGCAGGGCGCGATTGTTGCTGTCGAGCGCCGGGTCGGCCAGCTCCGATACTAGCTTCCCCGGTTGGTTCATGGCATCGGCCAGCAAGGCGCGCGTCAGGCGCTGGCGGTTCTGGGTTTCATTGCGCTTGACCCGCAAGTCTTGGAAGCGCGCCTCTAGCTCGGCGACCTCGACTTTTGAAACCAATTTCTGTTCAAAGCGCTCGCGTGCCCGATCGAAAGTCAAATACCAGACCGTCATGTACTCGTTATCGCTCACGTACTGCATGTCAGTTATTAGCACATCAAAAAAACGCGCCATGATGTCGAGACGGCGTTGGTCTCGCACGTCGATGAGTTGCAGGTCGCGCGCATCAAGAACAGCGCTTGCGGCGCCTTCCGCGGAGGAGGATCGGCCAAAATCGTATAAATTCTTGCGCGCAAGTAGCCGCAAGCTATTGTCGGCGGAAAGCTTTGCATCGGGCAGCGATGACTGCGCTTGCTGCAGCCGCCCCTCAAAACTGACCGACAAATCACGCCGTGCCCCGGTGGCGCTTTGATCGGCCAGCGCCAACTCGCGCTCAGCTTGGGCGATTTGTAAATCGGGGTGGGGGGAATCCGCCGCCAGGAGCGCTTGCTCCAGCGTGAGCGCTTTTACATTTTGCGCGGCTAGACTCAGGGGGGATAAGAAAGTTGCGAGTGCAATGAAATAAAACGGTAGCCGTTGCACCAGGCTAGTGGTCATTTTGCACTTTGCTTATACACGGGGAAACTTTGTGTCTTATAGGCGCCCTCTACGACATAGCGCCCGATCAGCAGGAATTCGTTGACGTCCTTGGCAACCCCGGTAAAACGAAACACCATATTGCCTTCTAGATCAATGAAACCGAAAACGGGGGTCGCGCGCACGCGATTTTCTTCAGCGTATTTTTTTTCGGTGGTTTCCCGTCCCTTGAAATCCACCATGGTCACGTCGCCCTTGATATCGACATGGTAAATCTGAAAATGTTTTTTGAAATAATCCTGAACTTCTGACTGATTCAGGATGGTTGTTTTCATGCGATAACACCAAGGGCAATCTTCCTGTTCAAACATCAGCAGGATGCCCTGCTTGCCTTCTTTTTTGGCATTCGCCAGATCGGCTTTGAAATCGCCCAACTTTTGATCAAAAAAGTATTGATGCACATCGCGCGTCTCGCCCTGAGCCAGACCGCTTAGTAATGCAAACCATAGGATAAGAACGAATCGGAACATAGGGGGCTTTCGGTTACGCCATTTACTTTGGCGCTGGCGTTTTCTTGGCCACGACCTTGGAATCAATATAACGTTCGACTGCTTCACGCGTCAACGCGCCGACGTTTTGGGCCACGACCCGACCTTCAGGATTGTAAAGATAAGTAGTCGGCAGCCCAGGAATCTTGCCGATTTGCGCGGCGATCTTGCGGTCACCCAGCACAATGGGAAAAGTTACCAACAGATCATCGGCAAATTGTTTCACATACTCTGAATCTTGATAGTCCATCGCGATGCCGATGACGATCAAATCCTTACGGGTTTCATGCAGCTTTTGCAGCGCGGGCATTTCCTCCAGGCAGGGGGGGCACCACGTGGCCCAGAAATTCACCAACACCCATTTGCCTTTATAGTCATCCAAGCGATGCACTTTTCCCTTGGTATCTTTGAAATTGAAGCCTTCCGCCGAGACGACCGACACCCACAACATTGCTATCAAAACCCAACTGATTCGCCGCAACAAGATTCCACTCCTATAAAATACGCTATTTCGGCCCAAGCCAAATATCAAGAAAGACATTTTATGTCACACCGCATTGAAAAAGACTCCCTCGGCGAGTTTAAAGTTCCCGCCGACGCCTGGTATGGCATACAGACCGCCCGCGCCGTAGACAATTTTCCCATTTCTGGGCGTCTGCCGGATAGGGATTTTATCAAGGCCCATGTTGCGATCAAACTCGCCGCGGCCAACGCCAATTGCCAACCGGGTTGGTTGGATGAAGCCCAACGTGACGCGATTGTCGCCGCTTGCCAGCGCGTGCTCAACGACGAGTTCTTGGATCAATTCGTGGTTGATCGCTTTCAGGCCGGCGCGGGCACCAGCCACAATATGAATACCAACGAAGTCATTGCTAACCTTGCGAATGTGGCATTGGGTGGGAAAAAGGGCATATACACGCCGATCCACCCCAACGATCATGTGAACATGGGGCAATCCACCAACGACACCATCCCCACCGCGATCCGCTTGGCTTGCCTGGCGAAAACCCCCCGGCTGATTGACGCGATCTATGCCATGGCCGCGGAATTCGAGCGTATCGCTGAGCGCGAACGCGATACGGTGAAGAGCGGGCGCACCCATCTGCAAGACGCGGTGCCCACCACCATCGGGCGCGAATTCGGCGCCTATGCCTGGACGCTGCGTCGCGTGGCGCAACAGCTGGCAAACACCCATCCGCGCTTGGGCGAAATCGGCCTGGGTGGATCCGCGGCGGGTACTGGCCTCAATACCGCGCCTGATTATCCGGAACGCGTCGCACAGGAATTAGCCGATCTCACCGGAGAGCCGATTGTCGCTTCTCATCTCGTCGCGCAAATGCAATCCATGCTCGATTTGCAAACGTTATCCAGCGTCATTCGCGGTTTGGCGCTGGAGTTGACGCGCATCTCGAATGATCTGCGCCTGCTCGCCTCCGGTCCGCGCACGGGCTTGGGCGAGATCACGCTGCCGCCGGTGCAGCCGGGTTCCAGCATCATGCCGGGCAAGGTGAATCCGGTGATGTTCGAAATGCTCAACCAAGTTTGCTACCAAGTGCTGGGACAAGACGCGGCGGTGGCTTACATGACCCAAGCCGGACAATTGGAATTGAATGTGATGATGCCAGCGCTCGGCTCGGCGCTATTTGACGCACTGGATTGGCTCACCAACGCAATGAATGCAACGACTCAAAAGAATCTCAAGGGACTGACGGTGAATCGCGAGCGTTGCAGTACCTTCATCCACGCCAGCGTGGGCTTGGCGACACTATTGAATCCGCAGATCGGATATATGAAAGCGGCAGAGATCGCCAAAGAGTCGGAACAATCCGGCAAGCCGGTGCGCGAAATCGTCGCCGCACACGGCATCATGAGCCTTGAAGCGTTTGATGCGCTGGTTTTAAAAGCGGCGCGTGACGGGAATATTTGATTTTGGTTACGCGCGCTTGCCGCTAAAAAAACTACGCCCCGTTTCCGGGGCGTTATTAATGGCACGAACCAAAAGCGATTTACTTTCCTGTTTTGTTCTGCCCCGGCGCGCTGCCGGATTTGCCGTTTGATGCCACGCTGCCGGCGCCGCCCGCAGCATTCGAAATCCCGATACCCTGCCCATGTGCCGCGTCGCTCGCACTGTGACTGCCGATACTCGCTAGTTGGGCACTAGCTTTATCAGAACGATTGCCATAGATAATGCCGCCGCCGCTCACCGCAGTCGTGATGCTGCGGCTTGAAGCTGGGTGTTTGATTTTAGCCTCTGTGCTAGTTGAAGCATTTTTGATGCTGCCATTGCCCGTTTTGCTCGCGGCAGCTGTTGTGCTTGATGCGCTCGTTGCCGTTGGGGTTGGGGTCGGCGCCATGCTCTTATTGGCCGACTTCATGCCGCTGATCACTTGACCCAACTTGAAGCCGTTCGCTTTCGCAATCTGACCCCAGCCCATGCCGGAAGCGCGCTGGGTGAGAATGCCATCGAGCGTCACGGTTTTGGTGACCACCGTGCCATCCGCGGCAACGGTCGTGGCCGTGAGCGTGCCGCCGGTCAAGGCGGTATTGAGCTGTTCCGGCGTCGGCTCGGTAATACCGTATTGCGCGAGCTGCGCCTTGGCAAGACTCATGGAAATATAAGTGTTGCCATAACCCATGGGCTTGGTAGGCGGTGTGATGGTCGTGCCGGCCAAGGTGATCGGCGTGCCGTTGCGCAGGCCGGTGATGATCGCCGCCGCGTCTTCCTGCGAACCGACAAAGGTTGAGAAATCCGTTGCAAACTTGCTCGTGACCTTGGGCGCGCTCTGCGTGCTGGTCAATTGATCCATGGTGTCCGACTGCGTGGTCAGCGTTGTGTTGTCACCGGCCGCAAAGCTCGAACCCATGCCGCTCAAACACAAGGCCAGGATCAAGACCTTCAAATTCAATCGCATATTCATTTGTTGCTCCTTTCGTGTTTACAAGTAGCGTTCGGTCTGAATAATGATTTCCGTCGCCGTAGCGCTATCCCGAAAAAGACCACTCGAAGCCGTCACGCGCATGCGCGTCGTATTCGGGCTCAAAGCCTCTAACTCGATGTTGATCTCCCGGTCGCTGGCATTGGCCTTAATGCTCTCGCCGTTATCGATTTTGCCGGTGGACGCCACCTTGATCTGCATGCGCTGCAGCGCCTTCAGGCTGGCGCCCCTGACCCTGGGAATCGGTTCGCTGAAGGTGCGATAGGTAATCCCGCTCAAGGAGTGAGACACTCCGGTCGAGGCGCCAATGCCCAAGGCGGTCAATGCCAAGGCCTCGCACCCCGCGAGCGTGCAACATATTCCTAGAATCATGATGCGCATCATTTCTTGTTCCTCAGTAAGGGTATGGCGGAATACCCATGCTAATGCCTCAGGCCTCACTGTCAACCTGTTTACAGGCGGCTCGTTGAGAACAGTAGCACCAACCCAGTAGCACCCCTGATTACACTTAATTTAGAGAGAAAAGACCATGAACAAATTACTCGCCATTCTGATCGCTGGTGCTTTCAGCGCCGTCACCGCTTCCGCTTATGCCGCCGACCCGGCTACCCCCGCCAAACCGGCCGAACCTGCCGCAGCAGCAGCCAAGGCCGACAAGCCGGCCAAAAAGCAAAAGAAAGATCGCAAGAAAGTCCACAAAACCGACAAAGCTGCTACCCCCGCCACTCCCGCCACCCCAGCCGGCAAATAATCCGGTAAGCTAATGGCATAACAGGGCTGAAACAGCCCTGTTATCTTTTCCACCCCCCCAAGGAGATATCTATGAAAAAGCTATTAATTGCCCTGTCACTCGCACTCGCCGCAACCGGCGCTTATGCCAAGGATGAAAAAACCGCCACCCCGCAGCAATCCCGGATGGCGGACTGCAACAAGGAAGCTAAAGCCAAGGACATGAAGGGCGATGAGCGCAAAGCCTTCATGAAAAGCTGCTTGAGCGGCAAGCCGGCTGAAGCAAAAGTGGAAGCAAAAAAGGAAATGACGCCGCAGCAAATGAAAATGGCGAACTGCAACAAGGAAGCCAAAGCCAAGGAGATGAAAGGCGACGAGCGCAAAAAATTCATGAGCGGCTGCTTGAAGGGCGATGCCAAGCCGGTTGACGCCAAAGCCGCAACGCCCGCCGTACCCGCCACGCCTGCTACCCCGGCAAAACCTGCCGACAAGAAGTAATCGCCTGCCGGATGGGGAGTTCCCCGTCCAAACGTTTCAACGCCCCCGCCAATAGCGGGGGTTTTGTTTTCTGTAAGACTGAACATCGATCGCTCCGCTACTCGGCACAGTGATCTCGATCGCCCCCGCAGTGTCGCTTTGCAACAACCGCGCATTCAGCGCCTGATAGCGCGCCACCACGTCCGGCTTGGGATGCTGGAAACGATTGCGGTAGCCTACGGTAAAGATCGCCACTTCCGGCTGCACCGCAGCGACAAATTCCGCTGTGGAGGAAGTGCGGCTGCCATGATGCGGCACGATCAGCACCTCCGCACGCAGCTTGCCGGCGGCCCGCACCAACAACTCGCGCTCGCTTTTCATTTCGATATCCGCCGGTAACAGCAGCGCGTGCTCGCCCACCGCCACGCGCAGCACACAGCCCCGGTCGTTATCCTTGCGCCGCTCGGCATAAGCATCCGACATGGGATGAAGCACTTCGAACACGACGCCATCCCATTGCCAATGCTGCCCCGCTTCACAACGAATAGCCGGCACACCTCGATTCAGCGCCGCATGCTCTGCAGGCAAACTCGATAGCAGCCATTGCACCGGCACGCCATCCAGCACCGATACCGCGCCGCCACTATGATCATTGTCGTCGTGCGAGACGATCAAGCCATCCAAGGCACGTACCCCGGTCGCGCGTAAATATGGCAGCACGGTGCGCGCACCAGCATCGACTTCACTCGAAAAGCGCGAACCGGTGTCATAGACCAAGGCATGGCGCGTGGTGCGCAAGTCCAGCGCCAAACCCTGGCCCACATCCAGCACCGTCAGTTGCAGCGTACCCGGCGGCACGGGTAGGGGCGCCAGTAAAAACATCGGCAACAGTAAGCATGCGCCGGCTAGCCGTGCCGGAAAGCCGCGCGGCGCGAGTAGCCAGGCCACGCCGACTACGGCGACCAGAATCGTCCACCCCGGCGGCGCATGCTGCTGCCACATCGCATCCGGCGCGGTGGCGAACCATTCGAGCACCTGCATCAACCAGCCCATCAAGCCATGCGCGGCATGCAGGGGAAAGTCGATCGGCACGAGCGCGCCGAGCAGGGTCAAGGGCACGATCAAATAGCTCACCACCGGGATCGCCACGGCATTGGCGAGCGGCGACACCAGCGACACTTGCTGGAACAGAAGCAGCATGGCCGGCACCAGGCCCAAGGTCACCGCACCTTGCACGCGCAGGGCCTGAATCCATGGCTTGAATTCGCCGATGCGCTGGCTGGTGATATAAAAAATCACCGCCACCGCGCCGAACGACAACCAAAACCCCGGCGCCAACACCGCCCACGGATCAAGCAGCGCAACCACCCCTAACGCCAGCGCCAGCACGCGCGAGCTTGATGACAAACGATCAAACCACACCGCCGCCGCCACAATACTCAGCATGTAAAAGGTGCGCTGCGCCGGCACCGCGAAACCCGTCAGCAAAGCATAAGCGAACGCCGCCGCCACGCCGAACAACAATGCCGCCTTGCGCGCCGGCAAGCGCTGCGTCAGCCATGCGCTCTGCCGCCATAGCCAATACACCAGCACGAACACCAGGCTCGAAAACAAGGTGACATGCAGCCCGGAGATACTCATCAGATGATTCACGCCGGTGCGGAAAAACACCCGCCATTGGTTCTGCGGAATCGTGTGTTGATCGCCGATAGCGAGCGCGGTAAGCACGCCTGCATAGGTCTCGTCCTGCATGACGCGTTTCAAGCGCAGCGCAACGGTGTCCCGCAAACGCTCGACTACATAAGCGGGCCGCAACACGAATTGATCCAGGCGGAAATTATTCGGATCTTTACGAATGTAGCCGGTGGCGCGGACATTTTGCTCTAGCAGCCACGCCTCATAGTCGAAGCCATAAGGATTCGCCGCGCCGTGCGGACGCTTCAAGCGCACCACGAGTTGCCAGCGTTCGCCGGCATGCAGCCTTGCCGGATTCAGATGCGCGTCGGTATCCGCATCATTGGCGCGCGCGAACCAGAACAGTTGAATATGCGCCGGCACCCGCGCCTGTGGCGTAACCACTTCCTCGACATCGAACGCGAAGCGCACGCCGCGCTCGGTGAATTGCGGCAGCTCGGCCACCACGCCGATCACTTGAATTTCACGGCCTTCCCACTCTGCAGGCAGGGCATCGGACAAACGCTGCTGCGCCACCCCCGCCGCCCAGAAAAATCCTGCAGTAAACGCCGCTACTAACCATAAGCCCTGCCGAAGCAAGGCAACGCGAATCAAAAACGCCAGCGGGGTCAGCAGTAACAATGACGCCCAGGCGAGATTCGGCAGCGCCGCTTGTTGCTGCAACCACCCGACGCCGGCGACAAAGGCTAGAATAGCGAGACGCATGAATTGGTTTTGCGAGTTATGCCCAGAAAATTATTCAAGAAATACCTACCCAACCATGAGCGCATTCAAGCCTATCGCGTCGTGCGTTGGTTTGGGCCGTGGTTGGGACATCACAATCTATGGCACTTGCACCGACGCTCAGTAGCGGGCGGCGTCGCAGTGGGCGCATTTACTGGCTTGATCCCCGGGCCACTGCAAATGATATCGGCCGCGTTGCTCTCGATCGTGTTTCGGGTAAATTTACCGGTCGCGGTCATGACCACGTTTTACACCAACCCCTTCACGATCATTCCACTGTATGTCGTGGCTTATAAAATCGGGGGGCTCGTCACCGGCCACCACGGCGGGCCCATGCCCAAATTTGACCTCGGTTCAGAGAACGGCAACTGGCTCACACTGGGAGGAAATTTCATCCACTGGATAGAAACGCTCGGGCACGATTTTTTTATCGGGCTATTTATCCTAGCTTGCGGATTGGCGCTGATCAGTTACTTCGCCGTGCGCGGTTTGTGGCGGCTTAACATTCTCATCCAATGGCGCCAACGCAGTAAACAGCGCTTACTCAGTCACTAATAATCCGTCCACCAGTTTTAACACCCGTTGCGTCTTCGCTGCCAGTGTATTGTCGTGAGTGACAATGATGAAACTGGTGCCGAGTGACTGGTTCAATTCCAACATCAGATCAAACACGGCTTCGGCGGTGTGCCGATCCAGATTGCCAGTCGGCTCATCCGCCAACACACAAGCGGGGCGCGTGACCAAGGCTCGTGCCACCGCCGCGCGCTGGCGTTCGCCACCCGACAGCTCCCCGGGCTTATGCGCCAAGCGATGACCTAAGCCGACTTGTTGCAGCAATTCGCGCGCTTGGCCATAGGCCTCTGCATCCGCCACGCGCCGAATCAGCAGCGGCATGGCGACATTTTCCAGCGCAGTAAACTCAGACAGTAAATGATGGAATTGGTAGATAAAACCGAGCGATTGGTTGCGCAATTTTCCGCGCGCTTCTTCCGATAGGTGTTTAATATCGTGCCCGAGAATTTGCACCGTGCCCTCGGTCGCCGTGTCCAAGCCGCCGAGCAAATGCAGCAAGGTGCTCTTGCCGGAACCCGAAGCGCCCACAATCGCGATGCGCTCCCCGCGCGCCACCTCCAGATCAATACCGAGTAACACCGGCACATCCAGATCGCCCTGACTAAAAATTTTCTTCAGCCCCTGGCAAGCAATCACCGCTCCATTCCCTGACGCCTGAAGCCCGACGCCTGA
>JAUXTZ010000325.1 GCA_030681095.1 Burkholderiales bacterium | reverse complement strand
TCATGGCCCGCAGCGGCGCGCGTAGATCGTGCGCGACAGCGTAAGCGAAAGTATCCAATTCGCGATTGGCAGCGGTCAGTTCGGTGGTGCGCTCGGCCACGCGCTGCTCCAGGTCGACATTGAGGCGACTGATTTCATCCGCGGCTTGTTTGCGCTCGGTGATGTCGCGAAAGTACCAGACGCGTCCGTAATACTTGCCATCTGCTCCAGTGACCGGAGCGGAATACCGATCGATAATCCTGCCATCTTTTAGCGGTACTTCCTCGCGACTCTTTTCGTCGCGGTGGGCGTACAGATATTGGTCCTGTGTGACAAATGCTTCTGAATTCTCGATCTGGTCAACAACTGATTGGAGCACGGGTGCATCCAGACGCACGCTCACAAGTTGCGGGGGAAGCCGCCATAGGTCAATGAATTGTTGGTTGTAGGAAATGATTTGTCTGTTCTCGTCGACCACGAGGATGGCATCGAGCGAAGTATCCTGCTGAGTCTGGAGGATCGTGTTCTTGAATTTTATTTCCTCCTCCGCCCGCTTTCTTTCGACGATCTCCGCTGCAAGCTTGGCGGTATTCTCCTCGACCTGCTGCGTGCGCTCGGCCACGCGCCGCGTCATTTCGCGCAGGCTTTCCACCATGCGACCGAACGTGTTCATCAGTACCCCGATCTCGTCCGCGCGCGGCACAGAATCAACTCGCACATTGAGATCACCATCGGCAATGCGCGATGCAGCCTCGGCAATGTCGCGCAAGGGGTTCGCAATCACAGAATGCAAGCGCATCGCAATCGGCAGCGTGATAAGTAACGAGCCGATCATCACCAACAGGATAATTCCGCCGAAACGGGTGACGCGCTCTCCCAAGGACTCGATACTCGCACGCAAATAGACGGTCCCAACCAGACGCTGCCCCTGTTGCACCGGCCAGAACACGACAAACTCGTTTCCTTCGAATCGCTGCACCTGAGTCTCTGCTGAAGGGGGTGGCGGTCGAATCCCGGCGCGGGAGTAGGTCGCAAAAAGCGAGCCGTTCGATGCGTACACGCTGGCCGCGGTAATTCCGGGGTTGGCCTCGAGCGAGTTCAGGTATTCCTGCGCTGCTTTAGGATCGTTAAATTCAAGCGAGGCGATCACGCTTGCCGCGAGTATCCCGGCTTGCGCCGAGATTTCTCCCGTTTTCTGCGCCCGGTAGGCATAATTATCGTACGCAATGATGATAGCGCCGGCCAGCACCAGGGCGATGGCGCTGGTGAACACGGTTATCAGTGCGAGTTTTGCGCGAATACGCATATCAACAAGCCAACGCATCTATCGGCCCTCCTTTGATGACTCTCTTCGTTTGACGTTGAGCGCCAGGTTCAACAGCTTGGAGCTGATGACAAGCCCATTTTGCGCTGCGGCCTCGTCATCAATATTGAAGCGCACACGGTTATCCTTGATTACAAAGTCGATGATCCCCGTACTCGATCCGGATCCGCCGGTATCGCTTACGGTGAGCACGCTGCTGCCGCGAACGGCTTCGATGATCTGAGCCCCGCGTTGCGCGTCGGAACCGCCGATGTAGAGGATGTGGCAATCGGAATCCCGCCCCACCGTTTTCAACCGGCGGATGACGACGTTGCGGCCGTTGATACCCTCGCCGGCTACCGCCTTGTCGAGGGATTCCCCGAACGGATCCTGTCCGGCAACACACAGGTTGAGTGGGCTGGTCGGTGATGAAAACGCCGAGCTCGGCCATTCGACATAGAGCCTAAACTTGGATAGGAATGCAGCTTTCAGGGCGTATTCCTGTACCTGTGCGTGGGCCGTGGCAATGGCTCCGGGTATCAGCACAATGCAGATAAACGCGAGCGCCGCCAAATCGGCACGTGGATTGAAACGCGTTATTGCGCGTCCGAGGATCCTTAGAAGTTCCATAGCATTTTCACGTAAACGTTCCGGCCGATTTCGCTGCGCGCAGGTATCGTCCCGAACTCCGGATGGCGTTTGTCGAGCAGGTTGAACCCAGACAACGACACTTCCGTGCCTTTGGAAATCTTCCAGCCCAAACGACCATCCAGCGCGACATAACTGGGAACGTTTGAGCCTGGCAGGTCACCCACCGAGCGCAATGCAAAATCGAGGTCCAGGTTATGCGTGATGTTCATAATCGAGCGAACCGAAAATTGGTGGCTTGGATCGTTATCGGCGGATTTCAAACTGATGGTATCGCCGCTGCCTGGTTTGAGACGCAGATTCTTCCTGAGATAGGTGTAACCGGCCTTGAGTTGCCACCACTCGCTGATGCCGTAACTTCCCCAGGTTTCGATGCCGTAAGTATTACCCTCCATCATGTTGCCCAATACGAGTGTCCTGCCTGCCGGCTCCAGGCTGCGCAGTTCGTCGTAGACATTATAGAACGTGGCGATCGAAAACGACGCCTTTGGAGACGGCTGGCTGCGATAGCCGATTTCATAGGCGGTCAGCTTCTCCGACTTGAAATTCGGTCCTCCGGCAAGCACGAAGGGCGCGCTGCCCGGGGCAAAAAACTCGCGGTCAATACGGGAAGGCGTGCGTACCGCGCGTGCGATGGTTGACCACAACAGCACCTGATCGTTTAGCTTCCAGGCCAGTCGCACATTCGGCTGATTAACCAATCCGGTGTAATTGTTGTGTTCGATCCTTGCCCCAATGGTCAGCTTCAGTCGCTCGGCAATCGTGATGTCGTCCTGGGCGAAGATATTGGCCAGAGCCAGATTTTTATCTGCCGGAAGAAAGGCCAGCGCCGCACTGTTGGTAACCGCATCGCGTGAATAACGGTAACCGCCGCCCCAAACGATGTCGTGCCTCGTCCTCCAGCGGAAGCCGTGCTGTACGCCAACGTTGTAGGTGTCGAGAGACTCGCCGAAGACACCGGGATAGATACGCCGGGTGTGGTCATAATAGGTCTCGACTTGCAGTGACGCTCCATCCTGCAGCGCCCGGTTCCAGCGTGCGTTCAGGTTGCCGCCGGAGATTTCATTGTTATCGTTGACCGCTTGATCGATCGAACCATCGTAGACATTACCCTGTAGTGTCAGCGCGTCGCCGGTTCCAGTCCAATCCATGCGGAATCCGAGCTGTCCCTTGTGCCACGCATCCGGTACGTTGGTGCCGTTTGCCCTGGTGGTGTTGTCACGGTTAAATCTCTTGCCATAAATGCGGTAGGTCGCATCTTCGCCCAGCTTGCCACCGTAGCGTGCGCTGGCGCCGTTTTCAATATTGCCCGCACCGAGACTCACCAGCCCGCCTTGCGTGCTGCTTGATTTGCTAGTAGTAATGTTGATCACACCATTCACCGCATTCGCGCCCCATAGCGTGCCGCCTGCGCCACTGATAACCTCGATACGCTCAATGTCCTCTATCATCACGTCCTGCACGTCCCAGAACACGCCGGAATAAAGCGGAGTGTAGACACTGCGGCCGTCAATCAGCACCTGCAGTTTGTTGGCGGTGGTGCTGTTGAAGCCGCGTGCCGAAATCGCATACTGGCTCGAGTCGACGCGGGCGACCTGGAGGTTCGGCGCCAGCCGCAGT
>JAUXTZ010000322.1 GCA_030681095.1 Burkholderiales bacterium | reverse complement strand
ACGGCGGTGGAGCGGTCAATCGCGGTGCCGATGCCGTATTGATTGTTTTCGCAAATGAACAGGCAAGGCAGTTTGTATAGCGCGGCCATGTTCAAGGTTTCGTGGAAGGTGCCCTGGTTATTCGCGGCATCGCCCAGGAAGCAAATGGAGATTTCGTCGCCTCCCTTGAGTTGGATGCCCTTGCCGATGCCTGCGGCGAGCGGGTAGGGGCCGCCGACAAGCGCATAGCCGCCCATGAAGTGATGCTTTACGTCGAAGATGTGCATGGAACCGCCGCGCCCTTTGGAGGAGCCGGTTTCCTTGCCATACAGTTCGGCCATGACCTCTTTGGGATCCGCGCCGCACTTGATGGCATGCACGTGGTCGCGGTAGCCGGTGATCACGTAGTCGTGGCCGGGGCGGGCCGCTTCCATCACGCCGAAGCAGCAAGCTTCCTGGCCCGGATAGAGGTGCAAAAAGCCGCCGATCTTGCGTTCGATGTAGGCTTGGTAGCAGCGTTCTTCAAAACGGCGCGCAAGCACCATTTCACGCAGTATGCGTTTCTTGTCTTCCAGTTTCATACGCGGTTCCTTCTGGCCGTTATTCGATGGTGCGACACTGAATGGGATAGTTCGGAGGTGGGGCGGTATTCAGCGCCATTCTTGTTTAAATTTGGACGCGAAGCCACAGATCAAATTGTGTGTTTTGGATGGCCCATTAGCCCGAAATTGGCTCGAACAAAGTCTGTTATGATCGCGAAAATGTCCGTTCCAGTCAAGTCATTAGTGCATTTACAAGGAGTTGCAATGTTGCCTGAAGTCGTTGAAAACAAGCCAATCATTAGCGCCAAACAAATGGCGGGGGCAAGCCATGTATTGGTCGTGCTGCCGCTCGTTAAGACGTTCGATGCGCTGGACAACGTGCCCTATCTCGATGCTTTGCGAGCCGCGCTCAAGCGCAAACATCTGCAAGCAGTTGAATTGGCTAAATCCCCGCTGACCATGGATTTACCGCACGGTGGCCTGAGTTCATGGGTCATGCTGGACGAGGCCGCATCGCGCTTCGAGCAATATACAATCTTGCGTAAAGGGGTGGCGGCCTTAAGCAGCGAGCAGCCAAAGGAAATTGTGCTGGCACTGTACGGCGATGCAAAACAGCGGGAATTATTCGCCGATCTGGCCGTGTATGTGGCGCTGCTGAACAGTGTCGCGCTGCCCTCGCGCAAGAAAAAATCCGAGCAGGCGCAGGTGAAAAAAATTGTGGTGTATGGCGCGCAATCACGCGACAAGTATGCCCAAGTGCGCGCGGTGGCGGAAGGTAATAGCCTTGCCCGCGAACTCACCATGCTGCCGCCCAATGAACTCACGCCGGCGCATTATCGGACGCGGGTGAAGAAGCTGGCGCGCACCCATGGCTGGAAAGTGCAGGAATATGACTTCAAGCGCCTGAAAAAAATGGGTGCCGGCGCGTTCGCCGCGGTGGCGCAGGGCAGCCACGAACAAGATGCCGCGATCGTGCATTTAACCTATTCACCAAAAGGCGCGAAGCATCGCATTGCGCTGGTGGGCAAGGGGATTTGCTTCGACACCGGTGGCCATAATCTGAAGCCGGCAAAATACATGCATGGCATGCACGAGGATATGAATGGTTCGGCAGTCGCGCTCGGCATTCTGCTCGCCGCCACGCGGCTGAAACTCAATGTGGGAATTGACGCTTGGTTGGCGATCGCGCAAAACCACATCAGCGCCACAGCCTATAAGCAGAACGATGTGATCACAGCCTTGAACGGCACCACGATTGAAATCATGCACACCGATGCCGAAGGCCGCATGGTGCTAGCAGATACGCTGACGCTGGCGTCGCGCGCTAAGCCTGCCGCGATCATTGATTTCGCCACGCTCACCGGCAGCATGGCGGTGGCACTGGGCGCACGCTACAGCGGCATTTTCAGCAATCGCGAGGAATGGGCTGCTGCTGCTGTCGCCGCTGGCCGTGTCAGCAGCGAGCGCGTCAATTCGTTTCCGCTCGATGCCGACTATGAACCCGCGCTGGATAGCAAAATCGCCGACATCAAGCAATGCACCTTGGACGGTGAGGCCGATCACATTCTCGCCGCACGTTTCCTCATGCGCTTTTTGGAATCGGATATACCGTGGGTGCATGTGGATCTTTCCGCCTGTAGCTGCGAGGGCGGTTTGGGCGCGGTGGCGTCAAATGTCACCGGTTTTGGCGTGGCATGGGGGATTGAGATGTTAAGGAAACTGTAGCGCCAGCTTCCAGCCACGCGCGGCGCGGTAGCGATTCATAAAGGCTAAACGACTTTCAGCACGATCTTCCCGGTGGTATGGCCTTCTTCGATCATCGCATGCGCTTTGGCCGCATCCGCCAAGGGCAAAACATGTGAGACCTGAATCTTAAGTTTGTCTGCTTCGATCAGGCGCGCACCTTCTTCTAAGATGCGCCGCTGGTGCACGCGTTCTTCGTGCAGGCCGAGCACAGTAGGGGTCAGGATGAGTTCGAAAGACAGGGCCAGGTTGCGTGTGCGCGCCAGTTTCATTTGCTCGGCATCGCAATTCCATTGCAGTAACGACACGATGCGGCCATAGACGCGGGTGCAGGCAATCGAGCGGCAAAAAGTGTCGCCGCCGACGGTGTCGAACACGATATCGACGCCGCGCCCATTGGTCCAATCCAATACCGCGGTGGCGAAATCCACATCGCTATAAACGAACACGCGATCGGCGCCGAGCGAAGTAACCCACGCCGCTTTTTCGCGCGAGCCCACGGTGGCGAGCACGGTGGCGCCGGCCTGCTTGGCGAGTTGCACCGCGACATGGCCGACGCCGCCGCCGCCGGCATGAATCAGCACGCTATTGCCTTCTTGCAAAGAACAGCGGTCAAACAGTGCTTCCCAAGCGGTGATCAACACCAGCGGTAGCGCGGCGGCTTCTTCCATCGTGACATGGCGTGGTTTGAACGCGGCGAAATCCTGGTGCACCGTGGTGTATTCGGCGTAATTACCCTGCTCGTTGCCGAGGCCACCGTTGAAGAAATACACTTCGTCGCCGGGTGAGAAGCGATTCACTGCCGCGCCGACCGATTCCACTACGCCGGCGCCATCGCAGCCCAGCACGCAAGGGAGATTATTCGGATAGTAAGCGGGACTTTTGCGCAGCTTGGTGTCGATGGGGTTGATGCCGGCGGCGTGCAGCTTCACCCGAATATGTTCCGGGCTCGGCAATTCGGGCAGGGGGATGTCCGCTAGCTTCAAAACATCGGCGCCGCCCGCAGCGGTCATGAGGATGGCTTTCATTCGGTCTCCAGCGTTTTATGATTTATTTTTTATGAGTTGATGCCGCCGCGCTTGGCCAAGGTCAGTGCGGATTCGATATGTTAAACTCAACGCTCAATTATTGGCGAGAATCTTCATGTCCGGCAGCACTCTTGGCAAGCTCTTTACCGTGACCAATTTTGGCGAATC
>JAUXTZ010000321.1 GCA_030681095.1 Burkholderiales bacterium | reverse complement strand
GCACGCGGCACCACGGGAATATTCTTTTCACGCGCCGCCAGCACCTCCGGGTTGTCAGCTTTCACCGCGGTCGATGTCACCACCACATCGGTCTTTTCAATGTGGCTCGCAGCATGGCCGTGGAATACCTTGGCGCCCATTTTTGCCAGACGCTTGGTGGCGGCGTTGTCGGACAAATCCGAGCCGCTAATCTTGAACCCCAAATTAAGCAGCACCTCGGCGATGCCACTCATGCCGGCGCCGCCGATGCCGACGAACTGAATGTGTTTGACTTTGTGTTTCATGCTAAATCTTTCACCACGGAATACACGGAGGGCACGGAGTAAACCCAAACACCTCCGTGTACTCTGTGTACTCCGTGGTAAATGTTTTTGCTTTTCATGCCGCCAGCTCCATACAAACTTGTGCCACACGCCGCGTCGCATCGGGTTTGGCCAGCGCGCGCGCCTTGTCGGCCATCTCTAATAATTTCTCGTGCGTAAAACCAAGCAGCAGCTGCGCCAACTTCTGCGACGTCAATTCGGTTTGCGGCAACAACAGCGCCGCGCCCGCTTCGCTCAAATATTTCGCATTGGTGGTTTGGTGGTCATCTACCGCATGCGGAAACGGCACCAGCACGCTCGCCACCCCGGCCGCCGCCAACTCGGCTATCGTCAATGCCCCGGCGCGGCACACCACCACATCGCACCAGGCATAACGCGTCGCCATGTCGTCGATGAAGGCCAGCACTTCCGCGCTCACGCCGGCATCGGCGTAATTCGCCTGCAATTGTTCGATGTGTTTCAAACCCGCTTGATGCACCACTTCCGGCCGCACTGCCGCGTCGATTAATTTCAGCGCACGCGGTACCGCGTCATTGAGCGCCTGTGCGCCGAGGCTGCCGCCCACCACCAATACGCGCAGGTTTCCGCTACGACTTTGCATGCGTGCAGCAGGCTCGGCTAACGCAGCGATATCGGTCCGCACCGGATTGCCGCAACATTCCATCGCGACCTGGCGACAGGGAATCGGCTTATCTTTGGGGCCGTTAAACGCGGAAGGGAAAGCCACCAGCACCTTGTCGGCGAGGCAGGCCAAGACGCGATTGGTGAGCCCCGCGATGGAATTTTGCTCATGAATCACTAAGGGCCGATTAAACAGTGAGGCCATCATGCCCCCTGGAAAAGCGGTGTAGCCGCCCAGCCCCAACACCACATCGGGCCGATGTTTAAAAATTGCACGCGCACTCTGGATAAAGGCGATCACGATTTGCATCGGCAGCCACAGCAGGCGCAGCAGGCCTTTGCCACGCACGCCACCAAACTTTAGCCACACCATTTCAATCCCTGCTTCAGGCACCAGCTTGGCTTCCAACCCGACTCGCGTGCCTAACCACACCACGCGCCATCCTTGCGCACGCAACTCACTCGCCACCGCCAAGCCCGGATACACATGGCCGCCCGTGCCACCCGCCATCACCATGATGCAACGTGCGGCACTAGCCTCACCCTCGACGCCTGACGCCTGAAGCCTGACGCCTGTTGTCATATCGCATACCCCTTGAGCAATTGCCGATTTTCCCAATCGATACGCAGCAGAATACCGAGCGCGATGCAGTTGGCGACAATACCGCTACCGCCAAACGACAACAAAGGCAACGTCAGCCCCTTGGTCGGCAACAGCCCCATGTTTACACCCATGTTGATAATCGATTGCACCGCAAGCCAGATGCCGATGCCGTGTGCGACCAATGCGCCGAACGGCCGCGCCAGCAGCGTGGACTGGCGCGCAATCGCGAACGCGCGCAGCGTGAGATAAGCGAAGGCCAGCACCACCAAGATGACGCCGGCAAAACCAAACTCTTCCGCGATCACTGCCAGCAGAAAATCGGTATGCGCTTCCGGCAGATACATCAGCTTCTCCACGCTGCCGCCGAGCCCGACGCCAAACCATTCGCCACGACCGAAAGCGATCAGCGCATGCGAGAGTTGATAGCCCTTACCGAAAGGATCGGCCCAGGGATCCATGAAACCGATAATGCGCTGCATGCGATAAGGTGAAACCCAGATCACGATCACGAAGCCGATCATCAACATCACGATCAGCGCACCGAATTGCTTCACATTGATCCCGCCCAGGAACAGGATGCCCATCCCAACGGCGATGATCACCGCGAAGGCGCCAAAATCCGGCTCCAGCAAGAGCAAGCCGCCGATGAACAGCATCACCAGCAGCATCGGCATAAAACCTTTGGTGAAACTCTCGATATGGCTTGCTTTGCGGATGGTGTAGTCGGCGGCGTATAGCACCACGAACAGCTTCATCAGTTCCGACGGTTGCAAATTCACCACAAACAGGGAGATCCAACGCTTGGAGCCATTCACCTCGCGCCCAATGCCTGGCACCAACACCAGCGCCAGCAACACGATGCCCGCGATAAACAGATACGGCGCCAGCTTTTGCCAAGCGCGCACGGGCAATTGGAACGCAATAAAGCCGGCCATCAAACTCACGACGAGATAGATCAAATGCCGCATCAAGTAGTAGCTCTCTTGGTGCCCGGTGTAGCGATTCGCGCCTGCGATTGCGATCGAAGCCGAATACACCATCACCAGACCCAACGCTAATAACAGCAGCGTTACCCACAACAAGCCCTGATCGTAATCGGGCTTGGTATGCTGGGTCTTCAGCGCGGTAGCGTAGAACATCATGCCGCACGCTCCTGCTGAAGTTTTTGCACCGCAGCGATAAACACTGCAGCACGGTGCTCATAGTTGCGGAACATGTCGAAGCTGGCGCAGGCTGGCGAGAGCAGTACCGCATCACCCGCAAGTGCTGCTTGGTGCGCCATACCCACCGCCTCGTCCATGGTTTTTGCATGGTGCAGGGGCACACCACAACCGGAAATCGCCGCTTCGATGCGTTTGGCGTCGCGACCGATCAACACCACTGCGCGCGCCTGCTTGGCACAGGCCATTTTCAATGGTGCAAAATCCTGTCCCTTGCCGTCGCCGCCGGCGATCAACACCACTGGCTCGCGCATGCCGTTTAAGGCCGCCACGGTCGCGCCGACGTTGGTGCCTTTGGAGTCGTCATAGAAAGTAACGCCCGCTACCTCCGCCACCTTCTGCACCCGATGCGGCAGCCCTTTGAATGCGCGCAGCGCAACAATCAGCGGCGCCAAGGGCAAGCCGATGGCCTGGCACAGCGCGAGCGCGGCAAGTGCATTGGCCGCGTTGTGGCGTCCGGCGAGTGGCATTTCTTTCGCCTCGATCAGCGCCTGTGAACCATGCGCCAGCCAGTCTTGGCCCGCTTGATTCAACAATCCCCAATCAGCATCGTTGGCCGGTGCGTCCAGGCCGAAGGTCTCAATGCGCCGCCCTGGCAGCGCCATCGCGCAGCTGTAGGCGTCTTCGCGGTTTAGCACCTGCACACCGTTCCCTAAAAAGATGCGCGCCTTGGCGGCGGCGTAATCGTCCATGCCGTGGTAGCGGTCCATATGATCTTGCGTCACGTTCAACACCGTTGCAGCATCGGCATTGAGCGAGGCCGTGGTTTCCAACTGAAAACTCGACAGCTCGAGCACGAATATTTCGGGCATCGCTGCACCGTCCTCGATTGCGCTCAAGGCATCCAACACCGGCAAACCGATATTGCCCGCCACCACCGTCTTGAGCCCGGCCTCAATGCACATCGCGCCGCATAATGCAGTTACCGTACTCTTGCCGTTAGCACCAGTGATCGCAATCACTTTTGCTTTGCGTGGGGCCAGTGCTTGTGCGAACAACTCGACATCGCCTACCACCGGCACGCCGCGCTGAAGCGCGCTGGCCAGCAACGGTTCCGCCAGCGGCACGCCGGGGCTAATCGCGATCAGGTCGATGTCTTTGAAACAATCCGCGTTGAAGCCGCCGGTGATGATTTCCGCTTGGGGCAGTTGGCGTTGGAGGCGATCTGCATGTGGCGGGGTAGTGCGGCTATCGGCGGCGCGCACGCGCGCGCCGTGGCGCGTGAGCCATGTCGCCATCGACAGGCCCGTATCGCCCAAGCCCAACACCAACACTTTTTTACCCATTACGTTCATCGTAATTTCAGCGTCGAGAGTCCAACCAACACCAAAATCATGGTGATAATCCAAAACCGCACCACGACTTGGTTCTCTTTCCAACCCTTCAATTCATAGTGGTGATGCAAGGGCGCCATGCGGAAAATGCGTTTCCCCGTGAGCTTGAACGACGCCACTTGCAACACCACCGATAAGGTCTCCACCACGAACACACCGCCCATGATGAACAGCACGATTTCCTGGCGCACGATCACCGCCACTGCACCGAGCGCGCCGCCCAGGGCCAGCGCGCCGACATCGCCCATGAACACTTCCGCCGGATAGGCGTTGAACCAGAGAAAGGCCAAACCCGCGCCGGCAATTGCCGCGCAGAACACGGCGAGTTCGCCCGCGCCGGGGATGTAGGGCATTTGCAAGTATTTGGAGAACACCACGTTACCGGCGACATACGCGAAAATCGCCAGCGCGCTGGCCACCATCACGGTGGGCATGATCGCCAAGCCATCCAGGCCATCGGTGAGGTTGACCGCGTTGCTGGTGCCGACGATGACGAAATAGGCCAGCACCATGAAACCGATCGCGCCGAGCGGAATCGCCACCGTCTTGAAGAACGGCACGATCAATTCAGTTTGTGCCGGCAGCTTGGTGCTATAGGCGATGAAGGCCACCGCCGCCAAGGCAATGGCCGATTGCCAGAACAGCTTGACGCGAGCCGACAAACCCTTGGGATTGCGGTGCACGACTTTTCGATAATCATCCACCCAGCCCACCGCACCAAAACCCGTGGTGATCAGCAACACCACCCACACATACATATTTTTTAAATCCGCCCACAGCAGGGTTGAGATCACGATCGACACCAAGATCAAGGCGCCGCCCATGGTCGGGGTGCCGGCTTTAACCAGATGCGTTTGCGGGCCGTCGTCGCGCACCGCCTGGCCAATCTTGTACGCAGTGAGCTTGCGAATCATGGTCGGCCCCACCACGAACGAAATCGCGAGCGCGGTCAGCGCCGCCAGCACCGCGCGCAAGGTGATGTAATTAAACACGTTGAAGGCGCGCACATCGTGACCAAGCCATTGGAAGAACGCTAGCAGCATCGCATTACTCTCCCGCCACCTCGAAACTCTTAACCACCCGCTCCATTTCCATGAAGCGAGACCCTTTCACCAGCACCGTCACCTCAGACGTGAGCCGGTTCTCCAAATCCGCGAGCAGCTCTTGAATGCGCTCGTAATGCCAGGCATTGGCGCCAAACGCCTGAGCCGTATGGCTACTCATCTCGCCCATACAAAACAGCACATCGACCCCGCGTGCTCTGGCATAGCTGCCGATTTCCGTATGCAGTTGCGCACTGTCCTCACCCAACTCGCCCATATCACCCAACACCAGGATTTTTTGACCGGCCATTTGCGCCAACACATCGATTGCAGCGCGCACCGAGCCGGGGTTGGCGTTGTAGGTGTCGTCGATCAGCGTTGCGCCATGCAGCACCGTCTTGCGTTGCAGCCGGCCCTTGACGCCCTCGAAGCCGCTCAAGCCCTTGGCAATCGCATCCGGGGCCGCACCCACCGCACAGGCTGCCGCGCTCGCCGCCAGCGCGTTGCGCACGTTGTGCACGCCTGGCACTTGCAGCCGGGTGGTGATACTGGCTTGCGGCAACTTGATTTCCAGCTGCGATCCTTCCGGCAATATTTCGTAGCGCCCGGTTACTTGCGCCGGATGCTCCAAGGCAAAATCGATTATTTCGCGTCCGTGATTAAGCTGACGCCACATCGGTGCGAAGCTGTCGTCGGCGTTGATCACCGCCACTCCGCCGGCGCGCAATCCGCCATATATCTCGCCCTTAGCGCGGGCGATATTATCGATCCCGCCTAATTCACCGATATGCGCCGCTTGCGCGTTGTTCACTAGCGCCACGGTGGGGCTGGCCAGATGCGTGAGGTAATCGATCTCGCCCAAATGATTCATACCCATCTCAATCACCGCATAGCGATGCGTCGGGCGCAGCCGCAGCAGCATCAGCGGCATCCCGATGTCGTTGTTCAAGTTGCCTTCAGTGGCGAGCACTGCTTCCGTCTCGCCTGCTTGCACGCGCAGAATCGATGCCAGCATTTCCTTCACCGTGGTTTTGCCGTTGCTGCCGGTCACGGCGATGAGCGGAATATCGAAGCGATTGCGCCAAGCGGCCGCCAACTGGCCCAGACCGAGTCTTGTATCCTCGACCACGAGTAAAGATGCATCCTCGCTGACCCCTGCATCCTGAATCCTGAATCCCCCGTCCACCATTACTGCTGCCGCGCCGCATTCCAACGCCTGGCGCACGAAGTCGTGGCCGTCGTAACGCTCGCCGCGTAGCGCGACGAAGAGTGAGCCACGCTGCAAGGTGCGGGTGTCGGTACCGACCGAGACGAATTCCGCATCCACGCCGAGCGTTGCGCCGCCGATGGCTTGTGCCGCTGCCGACAGGCGCATCATCGCGCGCTCCCCAAGGCGCGCGCGGCGACCTCGATATCGGAAAATGGCAGCCGCACCCCTTTTATTTCCTGATAGTCCTCATGCCCTTTGCCTGCGATCAACACCACGTCGTTTGGCTGCGCCTGGCGGATGGCATGACCAATCGCAGCGGCGCGGTCTTCTATAACGTGGTAATTCGCCCCCATGCCAGAGACGATGTCGTCGATGATGAAGCGCGGGTCTTCGGCGCGCGGATTGTCGCTGGTCACCACCACCGCATCCGCCAAGCGCGAGGCGATATCGCCCATCATGGGGCGCTTGCCTTTATCGCGCTGACCGCCGCAGCCAAAGACGCAAATGAGTTGCGACTCGGAGGCCTTGGACTCGCCCACGATTTCACGCAGCGTGATCAGCACTTTCTCCAGCGCATCCGGCGTATGTGCGTAATCCACCACCACCAGCGGCTTGCCCGGAATGCGAATTTGCTGCATGCGTCCCGGCACCGGCCGCACGTGCTGCACGCTGATAATGGCTTGCTCGAATGCGACGCCGCCCACCAGCAAAGTGGTCAGCACCGCCAGCAGGTTGTGCGCATTGAAACGGCCGAGCACGCCGCTTTCGATGCGCGCTTCGCCCCAAGGGCTGCTGACATCGAAGGCCAAGCCTTGTGGGCCAACCTGCAAATTACTGCCGCGCACCTCGCCCGCTTCAAACCCATAGCTGGTGACGGTGACGCCTTTGCGCTCGGCCTGTTGGCGCAGTTCTCGCGCATACGGGTCGTCGCCATTCAACACGGCATGGTGTAATTCCGGCCAGGTGAAAAGCACCGATTTAGCGGCGGCATAACGCGACATGTCGCCGTGGTAATCGAGATGTTCGCGCGTCAAATTGGTGAACAGCGCCACCTCGAAATGCACGCCGTTGACGCGCCCTTGATCCAGCGCATGCGAGGACACTTCCATCGCCACGCAATGCGCGCCTTCGTT
>JAUXTZ010000317.1 GCA_030681095.1 Burkholderiales bacterium | reverse complement strand
CGAAGAAGAGCTGACCCGCAAAGCCGAATCACTACGCAGCGAGTTAAACCTAAAGGGACTGCTCGTAACGCGCAGCGAGGAAGGGATGACGCTCTATCGTGAAGGTGAAAGAGTGCATGAACAAACCCAAGCGCGCGAGGTATTCGATGTTTCGGGCGCGGGTGATACGGTTATTGCCACGTTAGCGGTGATGCTAGCCTGTGGCGCCGACATGGCCGAGGCGGTGCGGGTTGCCAATCGTGCTGCCGGCATCGTGGTGGCTAAGCTGGGCACGGCGGTCGTGCATAAAGAAGAGTTGTTTAATTAGGTGTCTGGCGTCAGGCGCTGCGGAAAGGACTAACATGGTTTACATCGTTACCGGCGCGGCCGGTTTCATCGGCGCCAATATTGTCAAAGCGCTCAACGCGCGCGGCGAGACCGACATTATCTGTGTTGACAATCTCACCCAAGCAGATAAATTCAAAAATCTGGTCGATTGCGAGATCGCGGATTACATCGACAAGGAAGATTTCATCGAGCTGCTGTTGGAAGGCGCTTGGGAGGATGATATCGCGGCGATTTTCCATGAGGGCGCCTGCTCCGACACCATGGAGACCGATGGCCGCTACATGATGGATAACAACTACCGCTACACGGTAACCCTATTCGATTATTGTCAGGCGGATGAAGTGCCCTTCCTGTACGCCTCGTCGGCTAGCGTGTACGGTGGTGGCACAGTGTTCAAGGAAGAGCGTTCACATGAAGGTCCGCTCAATGTGTACGGATACTCAAAGTTCTTGTTTGACCAATATGTGCGCCGCAATTGGAACAACCTCACGGCACAAGTCGCGGGCTTCCGCTACTTCAATGTTTATGGCCCACGCGAGCAGCACAAAGGGCGCATGGCTTCGGTCTCTTTTCATCTCTTCAATCAATACATGGCTACCGGCAAGGTGCGCTTGTTCGAGGGCAGCGGCGGCTTCGCCAATGGCGAGCAGCGGCGCGACTTCATCTCGGTGGAAGACGTAGTGAAAGTGAATCTGCATTTTCTGGATAATCCTGATCAATCCGGTATTTTTAATGTGGGCACGGGCCGCGCACAGACTTTCAATGATGTGGCGGTCGCCACCGTGAATGCGTGCCGCCGCGCGAAAGGTGAGACCGAGTTGGGCCTGGCGCAATTGCAACAGCAAGGCATCCTCGAATACATCGACTTCCCCGAAGCGTTGAAAGGGAAGTATCAGAACTTTACCCAAGCCGATATTTCCCATCTGCACGACGCGGGGTATGACGCACCCCTGCTCACCGTCGAAGAAGGCTGCTCACTTTATGTGCAGCATTTATTGAAATCGGCTTAAGGAGAAGGCTATGCCGTATTACGTGTACAAAATCGATAATTACCCGGTGCGGCAATTGGCGCTGCTAGAGACCTTCGATAGCTTTAAAGAGGCAAGTACTGCGGCCAAAGAGCGTCGCAACGCGATGCCGCTTACGAATGGTCAGGTGGTGAAGGTGATGTTCGCCGAGTCGGAATTAGAAGCGGAAGATATGTTGTCCCAAGTGCGCATCGCGCCGCCCACCACCGGCGAAGATTACTGAGTCCTACGCATAAGCGATGCTGGACGAGAACGCCTACCGCAATGCCTATACGGAGGTGAACCCGCTCCAGTGCGTATTCGAACGTGCGATCTTGTGCCGTTGCTGCGGCTGCCAACACGCGATCAGACGTAATATCGCCGAGCGCGAAGCCGCCGGTTGTTTGGATGCCGCCGCGCATGCCTTATGTGTGGAGCTGAAGAAGGAGTTGCGGCGGGCGGCGGCATTTACCCTCAAGCTCGCGCATCCGGATGAGCCGGTTCCACACACTAAAGAACTCAAGTTGCAATGCGGGGGATTATTGGGTGTTGAGCGGGCATTGATGCCCGATGCGGCAGGGCCGGTCGCCAACATTATCGGCGTGTTGAGCGCCGCTGTGCAGCAATACGGCAGCCTAGCGAGTTTGCCGTATCAAGAGATCGTTCACGCTATTCACCTCTACGAGCCGCGACCCAGGCGCAGGTAGTTGTCGGTTCACGGTGGCCGGTACTTTCTCTAAGAAAGTAAACGCGCCACGTTTCGTCGGCGGGCCATTCCCACCGTACAAGCTACTAGAATTTTGTTTTTTCATCACGCTTCCTAGTCCGGACTATTTCGATATACATCGGCCGGATTAGGGCATTCTTGAACTAAGTCAGCGTTTTTTCGAATTCGGTATGGACTTAGGTACTCACTGCGCTAAGGATAACTTGGCGAAGAACGCAAAAGACAACAATCCAGAAGGATAGGGAAAGGCTGTTATGACTTCGAAAGTTTCCCGGTTTTGATTAGGCTGATGACGCTGCCGCGTGTGGCGGCATCATCATCGAACCCGCCGTGGGTGGTGCTTTGACTTGCGCCGAGCGGCGCTGACCAGGATTGCACAGATTTCAATCCGAGCGGGGCGATGTGTTGATCGAAATATTTCTCCATACCCAGGATCGGCGTGCGCACGCCATGTTCGAACGATTCCGATACCAAATACAGCAGTGAGCGCGAATAGTACAAAATCGGCTTGCACGTTGGGTCGGCTTGTTCAGTCACGTCGGTGAGATGAAACTGATTTAAACGCTTCACTTTGCCGTCCTTCAATCGCGGCACCACGGTTTGCTTGAAGAGTTCTACGGTAACCGCCGGCGCCATAAAATTCACGCTCTCGAATGTCCAGCCCAGTTTGCACAAGCGATCAACGGCGTAACTGTGCGCGATCGAGCCCGCCGAGTGGCCAATCAAGTGTAGGCGTACCGGCGTTTTGGTGAACCAGGGAGACTGCATCGCGCGCTCATACAAAATACGGCCGCCGCTGTCCTTGCCAGATGAAATAGCGTCGCCGTTTTGCTTCATCTCGCCCCAAATCGCCGTACCTGGGGTGGCCAGTAGCCGCTCCAAACGTTGATTCCAGAAACGTTTCAACTGATCGGTGACGCCGGCGGTGGGGCGCGGCTGGCCGCTGATCAAATCCGCCAAGCGATTCTTCAGCGTGGCCCAGAGATCCGTTTCCCACATCAAAAAGATCGGAAAGATTTTCGCTTCGTACAGCGCGGGTATCCAATTTGCGGCGGTCTGCGCCGCGTCTTCTTCGTTGGTCAAGCCGCCGTGTGCATAGATCGCTATATCGGTCGGCGCGTTGTCTTTCAGCCCCCATTGCTTGCGTGCCTCAGCGATATGCACATTGACCAGCGCATCCACATCCCCGATTTGCGTGCGGAACTGGCCCGTGTTGGAGAGCCGGCCGTTGTTTTCCATATTGATGATGAAGGGGGAAATTTCGCGGTTACGCAAAACATTATCACTAGCCAGTTTGACCCGGCCACGCGCCATGCGCAGCGAAAGCGAGCTAGCGATTTCGATGTGCTGGTCGGTCACCACACCGGTTTGCGCCACCCAGCAATCCATCGCATTCTCCAGCCAATCTTCATAGGTGAGGATGGCCAAGCCGCCGCTACCCCAGCCCGTTCCCCAGGAGTTTTGCAGGATAAATCCCGCGCGCGTATAGCCGACAAGAATGAACGCGTGACCTCCATCGTCCGCTGCGGTTTCTTTTAAAGGAATCGACCAATAGCCGCCCTTAGGTGATTTCGCCTGATCGCCTTTCAGCCAACCGGCGTGGCAAATCGCACTGGCGTAGAGAATACCCACCTCGTTCAACGCCATATGCATATCGGTGATCGAACGCGATTCAACCCGATAGTAAGCGCCGAGCGGACGCTGCGCAGCATCCAGCCACCAATCATCTTGCGGTCGCTTGGCGGCGGCGGGCATATCGGGTTTTTTCCATAATTCCAAGCGGCAGGCGCCGTGCTTGTACCAGCCCTTCATCGCGCCGCGTAGGCTGGATCCGGCATCTTCGATATACCCCGGAAATTCATCATAGCGCCGCGCCATCGAGTAGAGCATGTAGGGTGAAATCTGCGGTGCTTGGGGGTTCCAGCTACGTAACAGAAAATTGACAACATTGGATAACGCAAACCCCGTGCAAGCACTGGTGTTCCCTTGGTTTAACACCGGCAAGGCTATTTGGGGTGACAACTCGTTGCCCGGCGTGACAGCGATCGCGGGCATATAGGGCCGGTCGCGCAAATCCAGCCGATCCGGCACCACGTTGCGCTTGGGGATTTTTCCGTTTGATTGAGACATCGCGCGCTCCTCGATGATGTTGTTTGACTGATCGGGAATGTTTCGCGATGGGTTCACACGATAGTGGAACCCACGGCGATGTATTTACCATAGCACAGCAAAATGGCTATGGCGGGAGGCTGAGGGGGCGGGCTTACTTGCGGAAAAGGGAGTGCAATTCGGTCGTCCCGCTCACGGTCGGCCAAGGGTCAGCTTGGAGCGTGGAAGGGTTGCTGATCGTGTTGGCATTGATCGGGAGAAAGCGCGCAGGTCGCTCGCGTTTTATCTTGGCCAGCACGAACAAGGCGCCAATCACCGGCGCCAACCAAATGAGCAGCACGTGAGGGATGCTATATCGTCCCAAGCGGCGCACAACGCGAGTCGATGCGATTACATTAGCGCTCAGCAGGGCCAAGCCGGCTGCGATCAAAATGACAATTTCCAGGTTAGACATAGATTCTCCTGAGGCTTTTTGCTTTATCGGCGCGACGGCACATAAATTTAGATTCAAATTGCGAAGATGTGTAAATCTAACTTAAGTTTCATTTCGCGCCTCGCTATCGGTACCCCAGCAGAGGGATGTCAGGCGCGTCGATTTATGTGCATGGGTAGCGTATTATGCAGGGAAGGCATCCGCCGCTGAAAGGCAGCACGGGCCGTCACTAGGGATATCACATTGGCAAAACCAAACTACCAATTCGAGAAACGCCAGAAAGAACTGGAAAAGAAAAAGAAGCAGGAACAAAAGCGCCTGCGCAAACTGGCGGAAAATCAGCCGGCAGGCGAAGTCGGCACGACAGCCGACCAAGCCGAAGCGCCGCAGGCAGACGATTCCGGCGACGCCTCTACGAGCTAAATCCGCCGCTAGGCTGCTTGCCCTCCATTCTAATTCGTCAGCAAGCGCACTCTGCGTCTGCTGACGACCCACCCTAGCGCGCACCTCGCGCCGCCGTTCCGACCGCATCGAAAATTATAGGCATCATTTGGATGTAAGGTTTCTTGCTGCCATGAACATTGGGGTCTATCTTTAATTAAGCGATAAAAGAGGAGGTCGTTCCCATGTTTTCACAAGCAATGGAAAAAACGGTGGCGGAGCTGACCGCGCCGACCAAGGGTATTCTCGCCGCAGACGAGAGCGCCGGCACGATCGAGAAGCGATTCAAGAACATCGATGTTGTCTCCACCGAGGAAAACCGGCGCAGCTATCGGGAATTGCTGTTTACCGCGCCGGGTCTGAGCGACTACATCAGCGGCGTGATCCTGTTCGAGGAAACGCTGAATCAAAAAAGCGCAGCGGGTATAGCTTCGCCACAGGTGCTGGCGGCACAAGGCATCGTGCCCGGTATCAAAGTGGATAAGGGCACGCAAGCCTTGGCGAATTTTCCTGGCGACAAAGTGACGCATGGCTTGCAAGGCCTGGCCGAACGGCTTGCCGGATATAAAGAACTGGGCGCGCGCTTTGCGAAATGGCGCGCGGTAATCACGATCGGCGATGGGCTACCTTCGACCCGCGCGATTGAAGTGAACGCCGATAGTTTGGCGCGCTATGCGGCGATCTGCCAGGAACTCGGCATCGTGCCGATTGTGGAACCGGAAGTGTTGATGGACGGAAACCACAGCATCGAGCGCTGCGCCAGCGTGACCGAGGAAGTGCTGGAGACCGTGTTCCATGCCTTGCACCGGCATCGCGTGCAATTGGAATACATCCTGTTGAAGCCGAATATGGTGCTGCCCGGAAAAGATTGCCCACAACAAGCCACAGCCGAGGAAATTGCCGCGGCGACGTTGATCTGCTTTCGGCGCACGGTGCCGGCTGCCGTGCCGGGGATCAATTTCCTTTCGGGCGGGCAAAGCGACGAAGCCGCGACCGCCAATCTCAACGCCATGAATGCCTATGCGCAAAAGCAGCCGTGGGCTTTGAGTTTTTCCTATGGCCGCGCACTACAGGCACCGGCACTCAAAGCGTGGCATGGCTTAGCCGCCAATAGGGAAGCGGCGCAACAGGCCTTGCTGAAACGGGCGCGCTTGAACAGTGCGGCGCGGCAAGGAAAATATACCGCTGCGATGGAAGCGAGCTAGACCGCCTGCTGTTCCAAGATAAATCCCGCACCCTCATCCTGCCCAAGCACTTTGACGAGATAGGGCAGCGCTTCCTTCAGCATCGCGTGCAGCGTCCAAGGCGGGTTGACGATGAACATCCCACTGCCGTGCATACCAATCCCCTCAGCGGCGGGCGTGCGCACGGTGAGGGCGACGTGCAGCCAGTTTTTACCCACCAAGCGTTTTAGTTTCTCCGCCAGCTGGGTGGACTCTATTCGCGCAAGCTGCGGGTACCACAGCGCATAGTGGCCGGTACTGAAACGCGGTAGATTATCGCGCAGCGCGTGCAGCACATGCTGGTAGTCCTCGCGCACTTCATACGAGGGGTCGATGAGGATCAGCCCTCGCCTCGGCGGTGGGGGGAGTAAGGCCTTCAATCCGGCGAAGCCATCGCTGGCAGCGATGCTGACGCGACGACCTGCATCTTTAAAGTTTTCCTGCAACAGGCGGACATCGCTGCTGTGGAGTTCAAACAGCCGCAGGCGGTCTTGCCCGCGCATCGCGTGCAAGGCCAGCCAAGGCGAGCCGGGGTAGAGGCGCAACTTTCCATCCGGATTCAAAGCGCGCACTAGATCAACATACTCCGCGAGCGGGGCAGGCAAATCCGGGCGTGACCAGAGGCGGCCGATGCCTGATTCGTATTCGTT
>JAUXTZ010000121.1 GCA_030681095.1 Burkholderiales bacterium | reverse complement strand
GTGAGCGGTCGTTCTGGCATTGCACCACAATGCCGCTGGGCGCGTGGGTGATGCGTATCGCGGAGTCGGTCTTATTGATGTGCTGGCCACCGGCACCGCTGGCGCGGAAGGTATCGACGCGCAGGTCGGCGGGGTTGATCTCGATCTCGAACGACTCGTCTACTTCCGGATACACGAACACGCTGGCAAACGAGGTGTGGCGCCCGCCCGCAGAGTCGAACGGCGATTTGCGCACCAGACGGTGCACGCCGGTCTCGGTGCGCAGGAAACCATAGGCATAGTCGCCCTCGATTTTCAGGCTGGCGGAGCGGATGCCGGCGACGTCTCCATCGGTTTCTTCCAGCACTTCGGTCTTGAAGCCCTTGCGCTCCGCGTATTTCAGGTACTGGCGCAGCAGCATGGAGGCCCAGTCGCAAGCCTCGGTGCCACCGGCGCCGGCCTGGATGTCGATAAAGCAGTTGTTGGGATCCATCGGGTTGGAAAACATGCGGCGGAATTCCATGTCGGCCACGGTCTTTTCCAACGCGGCCACATCGACGGCGACCGCCTGCAGGGTGTCTTCGTCGTGCTCCGCCTGCGCCATCTCGAATAATTCGCTTGTGTCGGTCAGCCCATGCGTGACTTTGCGCAGCGTATCAACCACAGATTCAAGCAGCCTCCGCTCACGGCCTAGCTCTTGCGCGCGCTTGGCATCATCCCAAACGGTGGGGTCTTCTAATAGGCGAGCAACTTCGACTAAACGTTGTTCCTTCGTGTCGTAGTCAAAGGAACCTCCGTAAATCGGTGCAACGGGTAGCGAGATCGGCCAATTGGTTGGCGATGAGATTGAGTTGTTCGGCTTCCATGAGGGGTGCGCTTTAAAAAAGCGGCTATTTTACCGTAGAAGCAGTAAAGCTTATAAGGGGATTTGAACCACGGGGCCATGTGTTCTCTGCTTAGAGCAATCCTTCAAGCCCCTTGCGATCCAGGATATCGAGTAGCTTTAAAGACGGGCCGCTTGGGCGCTTGTCACCGATCTCCCACTGGCGAACAGTAGACAGACTTGTGTTGAGCACGGACGCCAGCACGGCTTGGCTGATGTGGTGGCGTTTGCGCAGGGCACGAATACGGGTGCTCGAATAGTCTGCGATAGGTTGCATGCACAAAACTTCATATTCCTGCATCCGGCGTTTATCGATGAATCCAACGTTGTGCAGGTCTTGCGCCGTTTCGTGAACCGATGCCAGGAGCCGGGTTTTGGATTTAGTGCTGGTTTTCATCTGATATATCCTCAATCTTGCCTTCAGCCACAAACTGGTCGAGTTGTGGCGCAGAAAGCTTTAGTAAATCCAGCGCCAACATTTGCAGCGCAACCAGTTCGTCCGCTGCAACATTCGTCCGCTCATTCTTTTCAAATCCAAACACGAAAAACCACTTATCGCCCCGATTGGTTGCTACGAGGGTGCGAGTGCTGCCGCGTTTGCCTCGACCAGGGAGTGCAACCCGTTTCTTGAGCACATGGCCACCGAGGTCGGCATCGATCAACCCACTGACCATTTCCTGTACTGCGTGGCGCAAAGCTTCGTTGGTCAGCTCCGTCTTGCGCATCCAGCGAACGAATGCGCGGGTTTTGAAAATTCTTTGCACGATTTACTATATCACTAAGTGATATACATGGCAATGGTAATTTTACGTGGGTGTCTAAAGGGGAAAGAGAAACGCGGGCTCAAACTCAGAACAGATACAACGCAGCGCCGCTGCCGACTGCGACAGCCGCCAAGGTCGGCAAGCACGCAACACCCAGCGCACGTCCACCGATCGAGAATACCAAGCCCAATTTGAAGATTAAGTTGGCCAACAGGGCAAGCATGATGGCAATCACTGCCTGTTCCTGCACGACCTGCCCCAGATCAAGCAGGCGCATGGTAGAGAGGGTAATGGGATCGACATCAGGAAGCCCCGAGACCAGTGCTACGGCGTAGAGGCCTATTTCACCGGCATAGTCCGAGAGCCAAGCTGAAGCCAGGAGCACGATTGCATACAGCAGGCCAAAGCTGAGCGCGGTGCGCAACTCGGTCGGATTTTTCATGTCCGGCATGAGCAGCGTGCCCTGGGCATGCAGTTGGCGCCACTGATACAGGGTGACGGCAAGCCCCAGCGCGAATCCCGCGCCCAATACTGGCAGCAGGCGCGCGAGTAGCGAGGGCGCGATAATCGCCGCCAGCACCGATAAGCGCAGCATGACTACCAGGTTGGCCAGCAAAATCACCGTGACCGCGAGCTTGCGCATTTCGGCATCGGTACGGCTGTGCTTGGCGTAGACCATCGTGGTCGCGGTGCTGGACACCAAGCCGCCCAGCAGCCCCAACAAAACTGCGCCATAGCGCAAGCCGAAAATGCGCAGCGCGACATAGCCTGCCAGACTCACGCCGGAGATCAACACCACCATCAGCCAGATTTGATACGGATTCAGCGTGCTGTAGGGGCCATAGTTCTGGTTCGGCAACACCGGCAGCACGATGAAGGTGACCACGGCGAATTGCAGCATCGATACCAGATCGCGCCGCGTGAGGCTTTTCGATATGCCTTCCAACTCGGTTTTGAAATAGAGCAGGGCGGTGGTCACGATAGCGAGCATGATCGCCAGCGTCTGCTCGCCATACCACACCATCGCGCCGAGGCCAACACACACCAGCAGTGCGACCTGGGTGGTGGTGCCGGGCTCGGTATCGCCATTGCCGAGATAAGCGGTGAGGATGAAGCCAGCCACGCCCACCAGCGCCGC
>JAUXTZ010000315.1 GCA_030681095.1 Burkholderiales bacterium | reverse complement strand
GGCAAAGTGCAAGACAAAACCAAGCGCACTCAGCGCAAAGAGGAAGCTACCTTATGATGCGTATCGCACTCGTCGCTGTGGGAATGTGGTTCACGCTCAGTGCCTTTGCGGCGCAAACGGTGCCGGGCCTGCCGCCGGGCTATGTGCCTTCCACGGAAGAGGAGCAAGTTAACTTTGAGCGGGCGCGGGTGCACACTGATTTGGGTGCCCAGTACTACGCAGCCGGGAATATCGGCGTGGCGTTGGATGAATTCAGTATCGCAGCCACTATCGAACGCCGCTATATTCCCGCGCATTACATGTTGGGCTTGGTCTATATGGATCTGAAAGATGATGCGCAGGCTGAGGACCATTTCAAGCGCGCGCTCGATCTCGACAGCAATAACTCCGAAGCGCGCAACAATTACGGCTGGTTTCTTTGCCAGCGCGGCAAGATCGAAGAATCGATCAAACAATTCATGGCGGCTTTGAAAAATCCCTTGTATGAAACGCCTGACAAGCCTTATGTCAATGCCGGCATCTGCACCCTTAAGCTGAAGGACGACAAGGGCGCGGAGGAATATTTCCTTAAAGCACTTAAGCTGCGCCCTAACCAGCCACAGGCCCTCTTAGCACTGGCTGATATTTACTTTCGCGCAAACGATTTTCCAAATGCGCGTGCGCAAATGATCTTGTTCATGAAAGCACACAATCCAACACCGGACGCACTCTGGCTCGGTGTGCGCATTGAGCGCAAGCTTGGGGATCGGGCATCTGAATCCAGCTATTCGCAAATGTTGCGGCAGCGCTTTCCCGTTTCCAAGGAAAACCAGGCGTTGGCAGCCGGCCGTTACGAATGAACCAAGAAGTCCAACACTCGCCGGACACCCCGTCTGAGGTAGTCCAAGCTGCACCGGAAGCCACGGAAGCCGCCGCTGCGCCCGCGCCCTTGCCCACCCTGGGCGAGCTCATGATTGCTGCGCGCGAGCGCTGGAATTTGAGCGCGGGTGATGTGGCGCGTCAGTTGCGCTTGGGCTTGCGCCAAGTCGAAGCGCTTGAGGCAAACCGCTTTGATACCTTGCCTGGCAATACTTTTGTGCGCGGCTTTATTCGCAATTACGCCAAAGTGGTGCAGATTGATCCAGCGACTTTTCTCGAAGCCTATGAACGCAGCCGCCCGCAAATTCAGCCCCCCAACATTGTGGCGCAGACAGAGCAAATCGATTTTACGACTAAGCCGATTCCGAAATGGGTGTGGTATATCGGTGGCGCGATAGCGGCGGCGATGCTGTTGCCTGTGGTGATTTATTTGGCGTTGCAAGATGACGAGTCACCTGCCAAGGCCGCACCCCAAGCCGCGCCTAAGGCTGCGATCGCGCAGCCTGGGCAAGCACACGAAACCCCATTAACCTTGCCACCGCCACAAGTGATCTCACTCGGCGAAGCGCCCATGCCGGCGTCGCCGGGAGCGATGCCGCAAGCCGTGCTCATTCCCCCCGCGGCTTTGCCCGGTGCAGCGGCCCTGGCAACTGCGACCGGCCCCGTATTGAAACTAAAATTCGAGGGGGATGCCTGGGTCGAGATTCGCGATAAATCCGGTAAGAAAATTTTCTCCCAATTGAGCCGTGCTGGCAGCGAACAAGTGGTTCAGGGTGAGCCGCCACTGTCACTGGTGGTGGGTGATGCCGCGAGGGTAAGGATTACCTATAATGGCAAGCCCGTGGACCTCACGCCGCACGTGAAGAAAACCGTCGCGCGTCTGACTTTGGAGTAAGCATGCTGTACACCCATCACATTGCCCGCCGTAAAAGCCGTCAGATCATGGTCGGTACGGTTGCGATCGGTGGCGATGCGCCGATCTCGGTGCAAACCATGACCAATACCGAGACTACCGACGTGGACGCCACCGTGGCTCAAATCGAGCGCGCGGCCAAGGTCGGCGCCGATATCGTGCGCGTGTCGATTCCGAGCATGGACGCGGCGGAAGCGTTTGGTGAAATCAGAAAGCGCTCACCGGTGCCCTTGATCACGGACATCCATTTCGATTACAAGATCGCGCTGCGCGTGGCGGAGTTGGGCGCGGATTGCCTGCGCATCAACCCCGGCAACATTGGGCGCGAAGACCGCGTGCGAGCCGTGGTGCAATCGGCCAAGGATCATGGCATCCCGATCCGCATCGGCGTTAACGCCGGCTCGCTGGAAAAGGATTTGCAGAAAAAATACGGCGAGCCCACGCCTGAGGCGCTGGTGGAATCTGCGCTGCGGCATGTGGAAATTCTCGATCGGCTCAACTTCGCCGATTTCAAGGTGAGCGTGAAAGCCTCCGATGTATTCATGGCGGTCGAGGCGTATCGCTTGCTGGCGCAGAAAATCGAGCAGCCGCTGCACTTGGGGATCACCGAAGCCGGTGGTTTTCGGTCCGGCGCGGTCAAGTCCTCGATCGGACTCGGCATGCTGTTGGCGCAAGGCATCGGCGACACGATTCGCATTTCGCTCGCCGCTGACCCAGTGGAAGAGGTGCGTGTCGGTTTTGATATTTTAAAAAGCCTGCATTTGCGCAACAAAGGCGTCAATATCATTGCCTGCCCGTCGTGTTCGCGTCAGGAATTCGATGTGATTAAGACCGTTAACTTATTGGAAGAACGGCTCGATGACA
>JAUXTZ010000314.1 GCA_030681095.1 Burkholderiales bacterium | reverse complement strand
GGCCTGGACGCGATCGAAAATGACGCCGACGGTGCGGAAGGTTGAGCCATTGCCGATGCCGGTGGCGGCGAACAGCAAAATAAAAGTGATGATGAACTGGTTGAAGAAAATTTCCGGCGTGGCCGACTGGTAGGCCTGCATCATGATCCAGCCGGCGTACACCGAGGCCACGACCATCACCAGGGATATCACCTGAGTCACAATAGAACCGCCGACCTTGTCGGATACCCAGCCGCCAAGGGGGCGCATCGCGGCGCCGACGAAGGGGCCGATCCAGGCGTAGGTGAAGGCCGAGATCGCGTTGGGATTCTTCGTGTGCGTCCATAAGCCGGTAGCCGCATCCAGCACATGCTTTTCGCCGAAGATAACGGTAATCGACAAGGGCAGGGCCATCGCAAAGCCGATGAAGGAGCCGAAGGTCACGACATACAATGCGGTCAGCGACCAGGTGTGCTTGTTCTTGAAGATCGCAAATTGCTTGGCGACGTTCTCCTTCATCGGGCCGAATGCCGCGAGCTTCATGATCAGCAGCGCGCTGACGATGTCCAGCGGAATGGCGACCCACATGCTGATCAGGCCCAGCCCGGTGGGCGCCGGCAGGTAGAGGTACAGGCCGAGGATGGAGGGGATGAAGGCCAGGGTGTAGAGCCAGGTGACCTTGGCGAAGGCGATGATCGGGTTCTCGGCATCAGGTGAGATCGGCTTCAGGTTGTTCATGCCGAACCAGCACAGCGCGGCCAGCGGCACCAGCGAAAAGATCCAGGCAAAACCGGCGTTCTGGATCCAGGTCTCTGTGCCGGCGGGAATTTTGCCGAAAATCCAGCCGCTGGCCTTCTGCAATATCATCGAGTCGCCACCGAAACTGCCGAGCACCCCCACCGTCATCACCAGCGGGATCACGATCTGCATGGTCGTTACGCCGAAATTGCCAAGGCCGGCATTCAGGCCCAGCGCAGTGCCTTGCAGGCGCTTGGGGAAGAAGGTGCTGATGTTGGACATCGAGCTCGCGAAGTTGCCGCCGCCCACGCCAGACCACAAGGCCATCAACTGAAACGACCATAGGGGCCAATCCGGGTGCTGTAGGACGATACCGGTGCCAAAGGCAGGTGCGAGCAGCATGAAGGTGGTGAGAAAGATCACATTGCGTCCACCCGCCAAACGAATGAAGAACGAGGAGGGGATGCGCATGGTCGCGCCGGAGATGCCGGCAATGGCTGTCAGCGTGAACAGCTCGGCCTGGGTGAACGGGAATCCCAGATTGAGCATCTGCACGGTGATGATTCCCCACATGCCCCAGACCGCGAAGCCGCACAGCAGGGCCGGCACCGAGATCCACAGGTTGCGGTAGGCGATGCGCTTGCCGGTGGATTCCCAGAACTTTTCGTCCTCCACGTTCCACTCTTTGATATTGGTAGGCATGCTTTGCTACTCCTTAATGTGTGGCAATCGAATTGCGTTAATCGATACGATGCTATGCGGCGCGGGACTCGCCATGCCTTTGCAGCACATGCACCTGGCGCACCTCGGACATATACATCCAAATCAGCGAAACCCAGGTAATGGCGTACATCAACATGAAAACGCCGCTGTTGATTCCGGTAATGTCCACGATGGCGCCGAACATGATCGGGAGCACGAAGCCGCCGAGCCCACCGGCTAGACCGACGATGCCGGAGATCACGCCGATGTTGCTTGGGTATTCATCGGAGATGTACTTGAACACCGAGGCTTTGCCGAAGGCCCAAGCCGCGCCCATGATGAACATCAGCGCAGTGAACATCCAGACATTGAGGCCGATATGAAAAGTTTTCGGCCCCTTCACGGTGTAGATGGTGAAATCGGTTTGCGGATAGGACAGCATGAACAGGCAAATCCAGGACACCCACAACACCCACCAAGTTACCTGATGCGCGCCATATTTATCGGAGAGCCAGCCGCCGAAGGCGCGCAGCACGCCGCCGGGCAGGGAAAAAGCGGCCGCCAGCAGCGCCGCGGACTGGATGTTGAAACCGTATTCGGTGATGTAGTACTTGGTCATCCACAGCGCCAGCGCGACATAGCCGCCGAATACGATGGAGTAGTACTGGCATAGCTTCCAGACTTTTGGATCTTTCAAAGCCATGATCTGATCGCGCATGGTGACATGGGCGCCCACGTGATGCGCCTTGTCGGTGTAGCTGAAAATCCAGAAGCCGATGGCGGTCACCAGCATCGCCAGTGCATAGACGGTGGGCACCATTTGCCAGCCGTAAGCCACCACGATGGTCGGCGCAACAAATTTAGTAAGCGCCGCACCTGCGTTGCCTGCGCCGAAGATGCCCATGGCGAAACCCTGGCGCGCTTTCGTGAACCACCTGGCCACATAGGCAATACCCACCGAGAAGGAACCGCCGGCCGCGCCTACGAATAAACCCAGCACCAAAAAATGCCAGTACTTTGTCGCATAGCTGATCAGGTAGATCGGCAGCACGGTGCTCAGCATGAGGATGAAGTACACGATGCGCCCGCCGTGTCTGTCCGTCCACATCCCAAGCGGCAGGCGGATCAAGGAACCCGTGAGCACCGGCGTGGCGATCAATATCCCGAACTCGGTTTCATTCAGCCCCAAGGTTTTCTTGATCGGAATCCCGATCACGGCGAACATCATCCAGACCGCGAAGCAAATGGTGAATGCAATCGTGCTGGATGCCAGTACCGATATCTGCTTTTTAGCTTGCGTTTTCATGTCGCCCCTCATCTGGATAAAATAATCCGAATCGCACTTCGACGCAGTGTAGTCGCGGCGCTGGAAATGAACAGCGGGTGAGAAGCCCAGGAATTTCGTCGGAATACCACTAAAGTGGTAGGACAGAAAACAGGCAAGCAATTGAAGGTAAAAGATTATTTTTTTAATTCAGACAAAACATTTCCCCGATGAGGCAGAGGAGGTATTTCCTCATTGCTTTGCCGCCGCCTTGGCCGGCGTGGCTACACCCGATGGCCGCATGCGCCTATACTCCTGCTTTCGATGTATATGAAGATTTTCGCTGAATCGCCATCCATGAACGCGTCGAATACAAACCTTCGGCACTCGCTCCTGATCCGGGTCGCCGGCGCGATGACGATCGTCACGCTCGTAGTGCTGACCGGCATGGGCGGCGCCGCGTTTATCGCGGAAACCACGCTCGGATATGCCGCCGCAATCAACCACGCCGGGGCGCTGCGCATGCAGAGCTACCGGTTGAGCACGCTGGCCTTCGCGCGCGCGCAGGCGGCAAACGATCGCTACCGGCTTGAGATCGACAGCGCGATTGCCGTCTTTGAGCAATCGCTCAACAGCACGGTGCTGACCAACCCCGCCAACATCGACGCCGGCAGCAAGAGCGCCGCCGCCCGGCAAGCAGTCGTCTTGAAATGGAATCGGCAGGTCAAGCCCATGTTGCAGGCCTTGCTCGAGCGGCCGATCCCATCAGGGCAGGGCGCAAACAGCGAGCTGAGCGCGCTGTTGGAGCGCACCAACGCCTTCGTCGCCGACATTGATCGCTTGGTCAAGCAGATCGAACACGATACCGAAAGCCGCATCCGCTTTCTGCGTACGACCATCAGCGTGACGCTGTTCATCACGCTGGGCGTCGTGCTGATGACCATGCATTTTCTGCGAACTGCGGTGCTCACGCCATTACAAGATTTGCTTGCTTTCACGACGCAAATCCGCCGCGGCAATCTGAACGCGCGCACCCCCCAGGTCGGGGAAGACGAGCTGGGCCGCCTCGGCCACGCCTTCAATCTGATGGCGGAAGATCTTGCGGCGCTCTACCGTTCCTTGGAAACCCGCGTTGCGGAAAAGACCGCCGACCTGGAACGCAGCAACCGTTCGCTGGAGTTGCTGTATCACTCCATCGCCCGTCTTTACAATGGCCCGGTGGAGGCGGATACCTATCGCTTGCTGCTGCGGGAGATTGAAGAAGTGCTGGGCTTGGGCGCCGGTTCGGCGTGCCTGATGGAGGGCGGAGCGCAGGGAAGCATCTCGGTCTTGGCTTCCACGCTTAATCCGGCTGAGGGGGAAGTTGCCTTCTGCAGCCTGAGCTCCTGCGCCGAGTGCATGGCGGGGGAGGACCTGCGTGTGCGTGAACTGGGAGACCGGCGGGTATTAGCCATTCCGCTGCGCGATGCGGAGCGCGCCCACGGCGTGATGCAATTGATCATCCCACCGGGGCGGGAAGTCGAGCCCTGGAAAATGCGTTTGCTCGAAGCGCTGTCGCGCCACATCGGAACGGCGATTGGAACGGCCAGGCGCACGGAGCATGAGCGCATGCTGTCGCTGTTGGAAGAGCGCTCGGTGATCGCTAGAGAGCTGCATGATTCCTTGGCGCAGTCCCTGTCCTATATGAAGATACAGGTGAGCCGTCTGGCTGGCGTGATCACGCGCGAAAGTCCATCCGAAGCGGCCAGCAACATTCTGGGCGAATTGCGCGAGGGTTTGAACGGCGCTTACCGGCAGCTACGCGAATTGCTGACCACGTTCCGCCTGAGCATAGAGGTGGAAAGACTATCCGCCGTGCTGTATAGCACCGCGCAAGAATTTGCCAGCCGCAACCAGATCAAGATATCGCTGGAGACGCAGCTAACCAACTGCCCGCTGTCGGCGAATGAAGAGATTCATGTCTTGCAGATCGTGCGGGAGGCCTTGTCCAATGTCGTGCATCATGCACAGGCGCATCACGCAAAGGTGTCGCTGTGCGCCGAGGCGGATGGCATGGTCAGCGTTTCAATCGAGGATGATGGCGTGGGCATCGACCACCAGCATGCACAGACCCATCACTACGGCATGGCCATCATGGAGGAACGCGTGCGCGGTTTGGGCGGGCGATTGGAAGTGATGACCCGCCCGGAAGGCGGCACGCGAGTCGAAGTCCGTTTTGCGCCGCACAGCCGATCCGGCGCCGAATCATATCGTCACCTGGCCTGATCCATGCCAAATTCAAACCCCACCTCTTTGTTGATTGTCGATGACCACCCGCTGTTTCGCAAAGGCGTGGTGCAACTGGTTGAGAGCGCCGGCGGATTCGTTCTGCTGGGCGAAGCTTCCTCCGGGGCAGAGGGCATTGAACTGGCCAATGCGCTCCATCCGGATATGATCCTGCTGGACCTCAACATGAAGGACATGAGCGGGGTCGACGTTCTCAAAATGATCAAGGCGGCGGACCTCGATTCTCGCGTCATCATGCTGACGGTGTCGGATCAGCAGGAAGATCTGGTGGCGGCCCTGCGCGCCGGCGCGGATGGTTATCTGCTGAAAGACATGGAGCCGGAAGATTTGGTGGCGCATCTTAAAGAGGCGGCACGTGGCCAGATGGTGCTCAGCCCGGCCCTCGCGGGCCTGCTGGCCCACGCATTGCGGCAGGAGAATAAGCCCAAGACGGTGGGTGAGGCGGGACTGACGGAACAAGAAAAGAAAATTATCGAGCGCATTGCCGCAGGCAAGAGCAATAAATTGATTGCGCGCGAACTCAACATTGCCGAAGGCACGGTCAAAGTTCACGTCAAGCATCTACTCAAGAAACTGAATCTTAAATCGCGTGTGGAAGCCGCCGTGTGGGCGGTTACCCCGCACCCCTAGGGGCGCTCATGAAGCATTGGATTTTCTGGCCGCTGATTTTGACCTGCACTATTTCCGGCTCTCCGGCATTTCCCGCCGGGGCCGATATTTGGCCTGCGCTGAAGCAGGGCGGCCATGTCATTCTGATGCGCCATGGCGCGGTGGACAACCTGAGCCGCAGCACCAGCCCGGATGCGGATTTCGAGGGCTGCGAGGGACAGTACAATCTCACCGATGAAGGACTCGAGCAGGTGAAGCAGCTCGGGACTAGTTTGCGCAAACGCAAGATACCAATTGGCGAGGTTAGGGCAAGCCCCTTGTGCCGAACGCGCGATAGCGCACGCATAGCTTTTGGCGCCTTCCAGGTTTGGCCTTTGCTCGAGCCCTTGCCGGAATCGGACTTGGAAGACCGACAGCAGCGCATCGAAGCGATTAGCCGGGTAATCGCCAATCATAAAGGCCGGAAAAATTTAGTCTTGATTACCCACCAACCCAACATCGATGCTTTGACATTGGAGGTGGTCGACCCGGCCACGATGGTTGTTGTTAAGCCGGATGGAAAAGGCGGTTTTAACGTGATTAGGAAGTTGCCGCCCAAGGAGTGGCGGATGGGTCGTTAGGGCGAATTATATTTTTGGGTATCCGTAGTGCGTGGCCGATTTTTTTTGATTTTTGGCTCAAGATTCATGAGAAAGAAAAATCGCAATTATTGCTTGTTTTAACTTTGCGTCCAATGACTCCAATGCAGCTTGGATTCAACCGGTGGATGCAACACACTAGAAACTGCATAAGCAGAAGGAGTGTTGCAGATGAAGCAAAGACCAAGGATTTATTACACGGAAAGTCAGAAGGCGCTGATGTGGGAGCGTTGGCGCGCAGGCGACAACCT